>CAKROP010000014.1 GCA_934373375.1 uncultured Anaerosacchariphilus sp. | reverse complement strand
ACCTGACTCTTAATCAGGGTGTCCAGGGTTCGAACCCCTGATCGCGCACTCTAAGGTACCGGTTTTGCAGATGACTGTGGGGTCGGTGCTTTTTTTGTGTCTGGAAACGGGAAATATTAAAGAGGCATCCCGTTCATCCCATCGCCGGGCTCCCCGCCCAGAGGGTACCCCATGCTCAGTGATAAAGCCGGAAGCCTGCATTAAGCTGGAAAACAGATTGACAACTCCACAGATACTTGCTATGATAAGCATATAAAAGGTGCTACCGATAGACGGTTAGCCCGGTGTTTTGCTAAATAACCGCAATCCTTGGCTGGGGGCGGTTATTTTTTTGTTATCTTGAGAACAAGAGTAACGACTGCGACAAGCACAAGAACGAATTGGAATAATCCTTCGTATGTAACCATAGCAATCCCCCCCTTTCTTACGATTGGGGGCTAACCGCCTACCGTGTTTGGTAGCACCTTTAGAACATACTATAGCAAAGAAAATGGCGGGAGACAAGCCCGTCTTTCATTTTGTCGAAAATGCTCTTTCTGACTCTTAATCAGGGTGTCCAGGGTTCGAACCCCTGATCGCGCACTCTAAGGTGCGGAGATAATACACGTTTTCTTCTAAGCTGGACATTGTAATTTTTAGCCATCTCCGTTATACTGGGACTATAGGGAAAAGAGTGCCGTCCCGGCGGTCAGGAGGAAGAAAACATGAAACTGATGATGGTAATTGTGCAGGATCAGGATTACGCGAAGCTGGCGACCCGGTTGATTCAGAACCGGATTCGTGCCACGAAGTTCGAGACGTCCGGTCTCTATTCCAATAAGAAGAATGTGACTTTGTTCATCTGCGTGGAGGAAGAACAGCAGGAACGGATACTGACGTACATTCAGGAAAGCTGCACTGAACGGAAAGAAATCTGCGAAGTATGGGAGTACAATGGCAACATGATGGTGCAGGCTGAGAAGACCCTGAAAATTGGCGGAGCAACCGTATTTATATCTGAAGTAAACCAGGTAATGAAATTTTAAATGTGTCACAAAATGACGACAAAAAAGCGGCCCTGCAAGCGCAGGGCCGTTGACATTTCAGAAATAATCTGATTTTTACAAAAATTTACTTGCGTTATGTAAAATCGTATACTAAAATATCCCTATAAATGAGGAAGTGTGATGGTAAAAGTCGTACCTCGCTGGGGAGTAGAGGCGACTTCGATGGTTCCGTAATGGGCCTTCACAATTTTCTGGGTAATTGCCAGACCAAGACCGGTTCCGCCGGTCTTACCGGAAGCAAAGGGGGTAAAAAGCTCCGCGGCAGCTTCCGGCGTCATACCGCAGCCGTCATCGGAGATGCGGATAATCAGCTGATCCAGATATTTTCTGGCAGACAGTGAGACACAGCCGCTTTCATCGGTGGCCTCAAAGGCATTTTTGAGAAGATTCAGAAAGGCCTGTTTCAATTTTACAGGGTTTCCAAATACCGTGGGAAGGTGCGCAGGCAGATGAAGGGAAAAATGTTTCCCGTGCTCCTGTATGTAAGGCTGGAGACTGCTTTCCAGTGAGGTAAACAGTTCTTTCATATCCACCTCGCACATGAAGAAACGACGCCCGTCTGTATACGCGGCCAGGTCTTCCAGAAGCTGTCCCAGATAGTCCACATCTTCCAGGGTCTGATTCCAGAACTGGAAATCCCGCACCTCAGGGTGCATCGTCTCAATCAACTGAAGCGAGCTGTTGATTAAAGTCAGCGGGTTACGTATTTCGTGTGTGATTTTTGCGATAGTAAGGTTAAGTTCATCCATAGTTTGTACCACTCCTGTAACTAAGTGTAGCATGGGGTCGGGGATGTGACAATATGGATTCCATCAACAAATAAAAACAAAAAAGCTTAAAATTCGACAAAAGGAGGAAGCATGATAATGAGACATGATGATTGTATTTTCTGTAAAATTGCGAATGGAGAGATTCCGTCCGCTACGATTTATGAGGATGACGACTTTCGGGCGTTTCTGGATCTGAATCCGGCCACCAGAGGGCATGCGCTTTTGGTACCGAAGGATCACTTTGCGAATCTTTTTGAGTTGGATGAAGAACACGCAGAGAAGGCTATTCTGCGGGCAAAGAAAATCGGAAGCCGGATGAAGGAGAAGCTGGGCTGCGATGGATTGAATCTGGTTCAGAACAACGGAGAAGCAGCCGGTCAGACCGTATTCCATTTTCATATGCATCTGATTCCGCGTTACGAGAATGACGGAGCAGGAATCGGATGGAAACAGGGAGCGCTGACAGACGACGCGAAAGAGGAACTTGTGGAGCTGTTAAAAGATAATTAAAAAGCCGAATTCAGGGGAAATGCATGGGGATTAGTGAAGAAAAATTTCGTGAACTGCACGAAAAATACAAAAACCTGATACTTCGGCAAGTCTATGATATGACGAAAGATTATTATTTGGCACAGGATATCTGTCAGGAAACATTTCTGAAATTATACAGTTACCGTGACAGAATAGAAGAGGAGAAAGCAAAAGGCTGGATGCTGGTAGTGTCCTATAATAAAACATGTGATTGGCTGCGCCGCAATAAAAAGTACTATGAAATCGTTGAGAAAAACAGCGATGTGGTGGTAAGCGGCGCGGAAAATCCTCTGGAATATCACGCGGCAGAGATGGATAATCAGAATCGGTGTCTGCACATTCTGCGCGCAGTGCGTGAGAAGAATGAGGACTGGTACGAAATGTTGATACTTTTTGATTATTTTGGAATGTCGAAGAAGGAAATCGCGGAACGGACCGGATTCCCGGTCAGTACGGTGGATACCTATCTGAGACGATGTAAGAAATGGCTGAAAGCCAGGTTTCAGGATGTAAAGGAAAATTAAATAGTACAGCGGCGGAAATACAGATTTCCGCCGCAAAGAAAACAATGGGGGCTTACCCTAACGGGCAGCAGCCTCTTCGATGAGCCCGATGATCGTATCGATGGAATCGGTCTGACGGCTGGCTTTCATGGCCTCGGAGAAGGAAGCGCGCTCTGCGTAGAGCCTGCGGATCGTCTGGAGCAGAAGCTCATTGGTGAGCGTCTCTTCTTCCAGAACCAGACTAAAGCCCTGTTTCTCGAAGGAACGGGCATTGAGAATCTGATCGCCCCGGCTGGCTGCAGCGGAGAGCGGAATCAGCAGGTTCGGCTTGTGAAGGGTCAGCAGCTCGCAGATGGAGTTGGCACCCGCCCGGGAGATGACCAGATCCGCCAGAGCGAACAGATCCTTCAGCTCCTCGTTAATGTACTCATACTGTACATAGCCGGAGAGACCGGACAGAGAAGCGTCCAGTTTTCCCTTGCCGCAGAGATGGATCACATGGAAATCCTTCAGCAGGGTGGGAAGAATCTTGCGGACCGCCTCATTGACAGCGGCAGCGCCCAGGCTTCCGCCCATAACCAGAATGACGGGCTTGTCATCGGTGAGACCGGTGAACCTCCGCGCGGACAGAGCGTCGCCGTGCAGCAGCTCCTGACGGATGGGAGAGCCGGAGAGGACCGCCTTGTCCTTGGGCAGATACTGCAAAGTCTCCGGGAAATTACAGCATACCTTCCAGGCAGCCGGAATCGCCAGCTTATTGGCCAGGCCCGGCGTCATATCGGATTCGTGGATGATACAGGGAACTTTACAGCGTTTCGCGGCCAGAACCACAGGCACGGACACGAAGCCGCCCTTGGAAAATACCACATCCGGCTTCAGCTTTTTCATGGTGCGGACGGCCTCGCCGTAGCCTTTCAGGACCTTGAAAGGATCCGAGAAGTTTTTCAGGTCGAAATACCGGCGCAGTTTACCGGAAGAGATGCCGTAGTAAGGAATCCGGAACTCCGTAATGAGCTTTTTCTCGATTCCATCGTAGGAACCCATATAGGAAATGTCGTAGCCGAGCTCGCGAAGCCGCGGCAACAGCGCGATATTGGGTGTTACATGTCCGGCAGTTCCGCCGCCGGTCAAAAGAATTCGTTTCAAAATTACACCTCCGTAGATAACTGTCTAAGGTTATTATGCTAGGTTCCATCCCTTCTGTCAATTGTAAATCAGAGGGGAGCAGATAGATTTCACACGGAAACCGGAAAACACAAAACTGTCAGAATTACGATAAGGAAAGAAATATGAGTGAAGAAAAATTCCGTGAATGGATAAGCAGTGAATTTGAAAAAGAGGCAGAGGAACTGGAAAAGCGGCTGCAGGAGCATGAAGCAGCGGATCCAGAGCTGGCTGCCCTGGAGATGCCGGAGGATTCCTTCGACGATCTGATGCGGCGAATCAAAGCCGAGGAAGAGAATAAGAACATCAGTAAAAATGAGAACGGTCCCGCGAAAAAGCCGTTCCGGATTCGGAAGCGCACGCTTCTCGCCGTGGCCGCTGCCGCGATCCTGGTGGCTGCAATGGGTGCAGGCGTTACCGGCGCGAAATTATTCGTGCCGAAGGTGGAAAACCGGAGTGAGGATGGGGATTTTAATACAACGATTATTAATGGAGAGACCAAAGAGGATAAAGATATTTCAGAGGAAGAAGCTTATCAGGAGATAGAGGATAAGATCGGGATTCAGGCGTTGAGGCTGAGTGAGAAGCCTGAGGATATGGTTCTGGAGAAAGTGTATATTGATGAGGCAATGGGTGAAGCTCAGATGGAGTTTCGATATGAAAATGAAATATTTATGATATATGAGAATAATCAAAATGATAGTTCTGTGTTTGATAAGCAGACAGATGGTCAGATAGTAGATAACATAGATATGTTTCACTTGAATAGAAGTGCTGAAGTGTTCAAAATCGATAAGGGAGATAGTGGGTATAGCTATGGAGTTCAGTTTGAACAGGGAAATGCATATTATTATGTAAACTCGGATATGGATTTGGAAGATTTCAAACAAATTATCATGGGAATATATTTTTAAGGTGTCGGATTTTTAGTCCCCTATTCGTATTGTTATTGTAACTATTAATGAAGTGCAATATGAAGGAGGGGAAACATATGCACAAGAAAAGAATCGCCATGTCGCTGATGAGCCTTCTGCTGGTAGGAGGAATTTGCAATGTGGGAGCCATCATCAGCCATGCGGAGGAGATGCCGGGGTATCATGAGTATGTCAACACAGAGGACGAAGCGATTGATACCTGGTATGGAATCGCAAGAGGAACTTATTTACGAGATGGAACTACCGGAATAAAGCGGGCTGGTTCGGGGTTAGTGAGTGTATCAGGAACGACAACTGCGTATAAGACCTGCGATTATGTAAAGGCAAGCGTTCATCTGGATGAAAGTTCCGACGGCGGCAGTCATTTTGGCAATATTGCCAGCTACTATTTCCAGGAAGAGAATACGACATCCTGTCATGGAAGCAAGGCAAATATTTCCGTTACAAAGGGACATGATTATCGTGTTCGCGGAGTACATACGGCAATTAAAGGCTCAACAGTGGAAAGCACTGACACCAAAGCCGGCGTCATTACCGCCTAACCCGCGCTCCACTCCCAATACCCGGGCGCAGGAAAGGACAAACCATCTACCAATCATTTATACACAACTGAATATGGAAAAGTAAAGAAACCAAAAAACGTAACTGAAAAATCAAAAAAATCTACACACCTTGAAAAAGCAGTGATTGTTGTTTTGTGATGTGATGAAAAAGTCGGCCGGAGGAATTCCGGCCGACTTTTTTGACCGGCGGGTGTCAAAAGGATTCTTTCTTGCAATTCCGTACAAGTGTTGGTAAAATAGAGAACGGAGAAGCAAAGAAAGTGAGGCGTCTATGGGCAGAACAGGTATTATTGGAGCGATGGAAGAGGAAGTTGCTCTCTTAAAAGAGAAAATGGAAATAGAGGTAGTGGTCAAAAAGGCATCCATGGAGTTCTATCAGGGGCATCTGAATGGCCGTGAGGTAGTCGTGGTGCGCAGCGGCATCGGCAAGGTCAATGCAGGCATGTGCGCCCAGATTCTGGTGGATGCATTCAATGTGAGCCACCTCATCAATACAGGAATTGCAGGATCCCTGAAAGCGGAGATTAATATCGGAGATATCGTGGTATCATCCGACGCGCTGCAGCACGATATGGACGCGCGGCAGTTCGGTTACGCCAGAGGCGAGATCCCCCGCATGGATACGATCAGCTTCCCGGCGGATCCGGAGCTTATCGCCATGGCGAAAGCAGCCTGCGAGGAAGTGAACCCGGATATCCGTGTCTTCGTGGGACGGGTTGTCACAGGCGATCAGTTCATTGCGGAGCGTTCCGTGAAGAATGAGATTGCGTCCTGGACGGAAGGCTACTGCACCGAGATGGAAGGCGCAGCCATTGCGCAGGCGGCGTATTTGAACAAGGTACCCTTCGTCATCGTCCGCGCCATTTCCGATAAGGCAGATGACAGCGCCACGATGGATTACCCCACCTTTGAGGCACAGGCCATCGAGCACAGCGTGAAGCTGGTCGAGAACTTCGTATCCCGAATTCCGGAGGATGCGTACTAAAATTTCAGAATGGAAGTTTTGGAAAGAAAAGCGGGAAGCTTGTCAGCCCCTGTCGGGCCATGACGAGCGCCCGCTCTTTTTATTTGCAGGGATATCTTTTATAATAAATAGAAGAGTTTAGCGGGCACAATAAAAGATGGGAGGGGTTACATGTTCCGAATCGTCATGATAGCGGCCTGGGCCGCATTGTTGATACTGATACTTTACCTGTGGGCCGACGTCCGGGAAATCCTCGGAATCGTCAAAGACACCAAGCGGGAGCTGCTCCGCAGCAGCCTGTCCGCCCGGGCAAGTGAAAGTTTCCCAAACTTCGAAAAAGAAGCCGGGGAAGCAGAAGCGCAGGACAGGAAAATGCCGCAGGATCCGGAGACACAGAAAAAAAGTGACGCAAAGAGTCTGAATTTCCAGGAGGAACAGGTGCTAAATGATGTGCTTTCGGAGTTCCTGGGATAAGTAGAAACGATAAGAGATGAGACTGATAGCGGTGGACTTCAGATTGACGGGAAAAGAAGAGTGAAGTTATAATAAGAAGCATACAGAATAAAATACAAAACATAAAATACAAAACGGAGAACCTATGAAAGAACTGGAAATCATCTACGAAGATAAAGACGTCCTCGTTATCCGGAAAGAAGCCGGGGTCCCGGTGCAGAGCGCGCGGGTGGGGGCAAAGGACTGCGAAAGCCTGCTGAAAAATTACTTATATAAGAAGAATCCAAAGGGCGGTGTGCCCTATCTGGGACTGATTCATCGTCTGGATCAGCCGGTGGAGGGGCTGGTGGTATTTGCGTTGAATCCGAAGGCTGCGGCAGCCTTGAGTAAGCAGTCAGCCGGAAAAGAGATGCAGAAAACCTATCTGGCGGTCCGGCATGGTGTGGATAAGTGTCCACATCCTGTCCCCAATGAGGAAAAGTTCTGTGGAAAACCTGTGGATAATGTGGAAAACTCGGTGGAAAACTGGAACGAGTGCGTGGATTATCTGTGGAAGGACGGGAAAAATAACCGCTCTGAGATGGTACAAGAGGGACATGCCGGGGCCAAAAAAGCAGTGCTCCGCTACCGGATTTTAAAGCGGGTGGATAACCTGGAAATGCTGGAAATCCGCCTGGAAACAGGCCGTCATCATCAGATTCGGGTGCAGATGGCAGGCAGAGGAACCCCTCTGGTGGGCGACCGCAAATATGGAAAGGTTGAAAACTATGTGGATAATGTGGATAACTCCTTCCCGGCCCTGTGTGCATATCGGATAAAATTCCGCCATCCGTCCACCGGAAAATGGATGGAATTTGAACGGAAGCCGGAAAATCCGGTGTTTCAGAAATTTATGTAAATCAGTTATCCACAGCGTAAAACGCCCATTTTTGCAGATACTAAGACGGACAGAAAAGGGAGAAGCCGTTCGCTTTTTCGGGGCCTGTCAGTTCAAGCGGATGCAAAAGGAGCGGCTTTATGGAATGGGTGCGGAAATATCAGAACTTTTGGAAGAAAATCGGAATCGCAGTGGCGGTCGGGCTTGCAATGAAGTACCTGGCGCCACTGGTGATTCCGTTTTTGATCGCGGGAGTGGTTGTGTACTGGTGCAGGCCGCTGTTTGCATGGTTAAAGAAACGGCTTCATATCCGCCCGGGAATTTCCATGGCGGTGCTGCTCATAGGGGCAGCAGGAGGGCTTGCGTCAGCCGGAGCGCTGGCGGGTCGAAATCTGCATATTCAGATCCGGCGGTTGTGCGTGTATTTCAGTTACCCGGGACGGGTGGGGGAGCTTCTGGCGCGGTGCTGTGAACGGTTTGGGGGTATGCTTCATATAGACAGCAGGATGATGATGCAGTTTGTAGAGGAGCAGACGGCCTGTATCGGAGATAAGACCTGGGAGCAGCTCCTGCCGGGCGTATTTGGAGGATCCTGGCAGGCAGTACGCGTCTTGGGCGGCTTCCTTACCGGCGCCTTTGTGACGGGAATTGCCGCGATTCTGCTGGCAGGTGATTATGATAAGATACGGGAAATGGGACAGCGGTTGAGCTTCTATGAAAACGTGTCCGAAGCGCTCCGGGGAATCTCCCGGGCCATTGGCCGTTACCTGCGTGCCCAGTGTATCATCATGGGACTGGTGATGCTGATCTGCACCGTTGGAATCTGGAGCTCGGGAACGGCAAAAAGCCCGCTGCTGGCCGGAGTCAGCACCGGTTTTCTGGACGCGCTGCCGATCTTCGGCACGGGGACGGTGTTTGTGCCATGGATTCTGATTCTGGTCTTCTGGCAGAAGCGATACCGGGCGGCTGTTGTGTTAGCAGTGACTTACGGCCTTTGCACCCTGACCCGGGAACTTCTGGAGCCCAGGCTGGTGGGCGCGCATCTGAAGCTGCTGCCGGTGGTGGTGCTGGCCAGCGTCTATGTGGGCGTGAAGATCTACGGAGTAGGCGGGATCGTGCTGGGGCCGTTGTCGGTGCTGATTATACAGGAGTTGTGGAAATGGGTGGATACAGATAAAAAAGAAGAAATGCCAGGTACAGAAAAGGGCATTTCTTCTGAGTAGATTTATGATTTAATTTGTTTTTAGAACTAAGCATACTAGCAAATGCTAAAAATAATTTTGAAGTATGAAAAGTATTCTTTCATAAAAATACAAAATTGTTTATAGGTAAGAAAAGTCATGTGTGAAGCATATGAGAGGTTTAGCTAAGGAACATCCTCACCAGCCGCCGCTTTCCTTCTGTATACGGCTGATACCGCATAGGCAGATCCGGCCATTCCTTTTTCTCCACGATACTCTTACGGTGGGAAAAGGTCTCAAACCCGGCCTTTCCATGATAACTACCCATACCGCTTTCCCCGAAACCGCCGAAGCCCATGTACGGCGTGGCCAGGTGAACGATCGTGTCATTGACGCAGCCGCCGCCGAAGGAGCAGCGGGTCAGCACCTGGCTGGCCAGCTTCCGGTTCCGGGTGAAGACGTAGAGAGCCAGCGGGTGCGGCTTTTCGTTGATGGTGCGAATCACTTCGTCGATGGAATCGTAGGTCAGAATCGGCAGCAGCGGCCCGAAGATTTCCTCCTGCATCACGTCGTCCCGCCAGGTGACCCGGTCGAGGATAGTGGGTTCAATTTTCAAGGCTTCGGCGTCTGTCCGCCCACCAAAGACAGTTTTGGCCGGATTCATCAGGTTCAGGATCCGCAGAAAATGCTTTTCATTGATGATATGGCCGTAATTCTCATTTTCCAGGGGACGCTCGCCAAGCTGGGCGCGGATCTGCCGGATCAGCTCTTCCATGAGCCGGTTTTTCACCCGGATATCGCAGAGAATGTAGTCGGGAGCCACGCAGGTCTGTCCGCAGTTCAGAAACTTGCCGAAGACGATGCGCCGGGCCGCCGTGGGGATATCCGCGGTACGGTCCACGATGCAGGGGCTCTTTCCGCCCAGCTCCAGGGTCACCGGAGTCAGGTGCGCGGCGGCCTTCTCCATGACAAAGCGGCCCACGGATTTGCTGCCGGTAAAGAAGATATAGTCGAAATGCTGTTCCAGCAGCGCTGCGTTTTCCGCCCGTCCCCCGGTCACGACAGCCACCCGGGACGCCGGGAAATAAGCCGGAATCAGACGCTCTATCAGGCGGCTGGTGTGAATGGAGTAGGCGCTGGGCTTTAAAATCGCCGTATTACCGGCGGCCAGGGCGTCGGCCAACGGTTCCAAAGTCAGAAGCAGCGGGTAATTCCAGGGACTCATGATCAGCGTCACGCCGTAGGGCGAAGGCTTCTGGAAGCTCACGGAACAAAACTGCGCCAGGGGCGTCGGAACCAGATGATCACGCATCCAGAGACGCAGGTGTCGCTTCAGATAATGAATCTCATTTAAAAGAAGGCCGGTTTCGCACATATAGCTCTCGGCCGCGCTTTTGCCCAGGTCAAGCCGCAGAGCTTCCTGAAAGTCCGCTTCATGCTCGGCCACCAGCCGTTCGAGGCGTGTCAGGGCCGCCATCCGGTTTTTATAGGAAAGCGTCGCGCCCGACCGGAAGCACCGGCGCTGCCGGGCCGCCAGCTTCTGAATTTCCTGTTCAGTCATGGGAATCCTCCAATCTCCCGCATTTCGCGAGTGAAAATATTTGAATTGATAAAAATACCAAAAAAATATTTTTATTATAAATCTATTTTACCCGTCTGTGGAAATACAGTCAAAGGAAATCGCCCGGATACCGCGAAAACCTTGACAAAATCGCCATTTCCGTACTACAATACAAAAAGATACGCCCACCCGGGCGTGATAATCATAACAGCTTACTGTTAGAGGAAAATAAATGAGAAAAAGCCCCGATGGGCGAGAAGGAGAACAAGATGGCGAAGGAGAAGAAACTGGTCGAAGAGATCACTTCCATGGATGTGGATTTCGCGCAGTGGTACACCGATGTGGTGAAAAAAGCGGAACTGACCGATTATACAAGCGTAAAGGGCTGCATGGTTATCAAGCCGGCAGGCTACGCGATCTGGGAAAATATTCAGAAGGAGCTGGACGCGCGTTTTAAGGCGACAGGAGTAGAGAATGTCTACCTGCCCATGCTGATTCCGGAGAGCCTGCTTCAGAAGGAGAAGGATCATGTGGAGGGCTTTGCGCCTGAGGTAGCATGGGTAACCCACGGCGGACTGGAGCCGCTGCAGGAGCGTATGTGCATCCGTCCGACCTCCGAGACTCTGTTCTGTGACTTCTATTCCAAGGAGATCCAGTCCTATCGTGATCTGCCGAAGGTATACAATCAGTGGTGCTCCGTTATGCGTTGGGAGAAGACCACCCGTCCGTTCCTGCGCTCCCGTGAATTCCTGTGGCAGGAGGGTCATACCGCTCACGCGACAGCAGAGGAGGCTGAGGCACGTACTCAGCAGATGCTGAACGTATACGCGGACTTCTGCGAGGAAGTGCTGGCAATGCCGGTTATCCGCGGACGTAAGACCGATAAGGAGAAATTTGCCGGCGCAGAGGCGACCTACACCATCGAAGCCCTGATGCACGACGGTAAGGCGCTGCAGTCCGGTACCAGCCACAACTTCGGCGATGGCTTCGCAAAGGCATTTGGCATTCAGTATACAGCAAAAGACAACACCCTTCAGTATGTACATCAGACTTCCTGGGGTATGACCACCCGTCTGATCGGTGCCATCATCATGGTTCACGGCGACAACAGCGGCCTGGTTCTGCCTCCGCGTATCGCGCCGACCCAGGTTATGGTCATCCCGATTGCGCAGCACAAGGAAGGCGTGCTGGACAAGGCATATGAGCTGAAATCCACGCTGCTGGACGCAGGCTTCAAGGTAAAGGTAGACGATTCCGACAAGAGCCCGGGCTGGAAGTTCTCTGAGCAGGAGATGAAGGGTATCCCGGTACGTATCGAAATCGGACCGAAGGATATCGAGGCAAATCAGGCCGTTATCGTGCGCCGCGACACCCGCGAGAAGATCGTAGCAGCGATTCCGGAGCTGGCAGCGAAGGTAGGCGAAGTGCTGACCACCATGCAGAGCGATATGCTGGAGCGCGCGAGAAAGCATCGCGATTCCCATACCTACGATGCAACCACCTACGAGGAGTTTGTCAAGACTATCAATGAGAAGCCGGGCTTCGTACGCGCCATGTGGTGCGGCGATCAGGCATGTGAGGATAAGATCAAGGAAGATACCACAGCCACATCCCGCTGTATGCCCTTCAAGCAGGATCACATTGCGGATACCTGCGTATGCTGCGGCAAGCCTGCAAAGGCGCTTGTATACTGGGGCAAGGCATACTAAAATACGAATGAATAAATGAGCCAGTAAGGCGGCTGGAGGATGAAAACCTTCTGGCCGCTTTTCTATGGAATAGGAAATTCCGATAGAATTCCCTATTCCATAAAAAATATTATCGCATCTTTTTTATTAGAAATGAGGTGACCAAATGCAAATTCAGATCCCCGAAAAAGCCAACGAAATCATCACAACGCTGACCGACGCCGGCTACGAAGCCTACGTGGTGGGCGGCTGTGTGCGCGACGCCATTCTGGGACGGGAGGCGGCGGACTGGGATATCACCACCAACGCCAGGCCGGAGCAGGTGAAGGCTTTATTTCCCAGAACGGTGGACACGGGGCTCCAGCACGGAACCGTCACGGTTCTGAACGGAAAAGAAGGCTTCGAGGTCACCACCTATCGGATTGACGGCGAATATCTGGACGGCCGCCACCCGGAGCAGGTGCTGTTTACGCCGAATCTTCTGGAAGATCTGAAGCGGCGGGACTTTACCATCAATGCCATGGCATATAATGAAAAAGAGGGTCTGGTGGATGCCTTCGGCGGTATCGACGACCTGGAGCGCGGACAGATCCGCTGTGTGGGCGACCCGAGAGAGCGGTTTACCGAGGACGCCCTGCGAATCCTGCGGGCAGTCCGGTTTTCTGCCCAGCTGGATTTTGAGATTGAGGCGGAGACAAAAGCGGCCCTGGCGGAATTTGCACCGAGACTGACTAAGGTCAGCGCCGAGCGGATTCAGGTGGAGCTGATGAAGCTTCTGACCTCGGATCACCCGGAGACCTTCCGCGTGGTCTGGGAGACGGGCATCACGGCGGTGATTCTGCCGGAATTCGACGCCTGCATGGAGACGCCCCAGCACAATCCCCATCACTGCTGGAACGTGGGCGAACACATTCTGCGGACCCTGACCGGCGTAGAGAAGGACAAAGCCCTCCGCTGGGCAGCTTTGCTGCACGATATGGGCAAGCCGGCCACCCGCACTACGGATGAGCAGGGCATTGACCATTTTCACGGGCATGCGAAGCTTGGTGCCGAGATGGCAAATGGAATCTTACGCCGCCTGAAATTTGACAACGATACCCGCAAAAGAGTGGTGAGGCTGGTGGAGTTCCATGATGATCGGCAGTTTCCGTTGAATCATCGGGGCGTGCGCCGGGCCATTCACCGGATTGGCGCGGATCTGTTTCCGGATTATCTGAAGCTTGCCCGGGCGGACGTGCTGGCCCAGAATCCGGCGCTGCTGCCGGAGAAGCTGGCGCGGCTATCAGAAATCGGGCGTCTGTATACAGAGATACTGGAAGCGCAGAACTGCCTGTCCCTAAAGGAGCTGGCCGTGACTGGCCGAGATCTCATTGATGCGGGCGTGAAGCCAGGACCGACCTTGGGAGTCATCCTGAACGCCATGCTGGAGGCCGTTATCGAGCACCCGGAATACAATACAAAAGAATATCTCTTAGAAAGAATATTACCCCTCGTTTCCTCATAGATTTGAAAGGAACGGGGGGATTTTTGTGAACGAAAAAGCGCTGCAAATCCTGGAGCAGTATGATCTGGAGGTTCTTCGAAGCTACGGCGGCCGGGGCGGAATCATGTTGGAGACAAAAGACGGCTTAAAAATGATAAAGGAATTTGCAGGCTCGCGCGCAAAGCTTCCCCTGGAACAGCGGGTGCTGGGGATTCTGGCGGAGCGCGGCGTCTGCGCCGTGGATCAGGTGCAGGCCAACAAAGAAGGGGAGCTTGTGACCATCGGCGACTATGAGACGCCCTACATCATCAAGGACTGGCCGCCGGGGCGGGAATGCGATCCGAAGAATGAGGAAGAGCTTTTGAAAAGTATGTGTCTGCTGGCCCGGGTTCACCGGGAGCTTCGGGGCGTTCTGCGCACAGAAGGGGCGGAGCGCCGTTGGATTCTGGGCGCAGAACGGTCGGGAGAGTTAGAGAAGCATAACCGGGAAATGAAGCGTGCCCGGAATTTTATCCGCACCCGACAGAAAAAGGGCGAGTTTGAACTCTTATATCTTCAGTGCGCCGAAACCATTTTCCAGAATGGAGCGGAGGCCCTGGAGCTTCTGAAGGCTTCCGGCAGTGAAAAGCTGTATCAGCAGGCTGTGGAGGGCGAACACCTCTGCCACGGGGAGTATATCCATCACAATATCCTGCTCCAGCGGCAGGAGACGGCCCTGGTGAACTTCTCCCGGTTTGAAATCAATGTGCAGATGAACGATGTGGGCCAGTTCCTGCGGAAAATCATGGAGAAGCACAACTGGAACGGTGGGCTGGCAGAGCGGATGCTGACAGCCTATGAGCGGGAACGCCCCCTGTCCGGGGAGGAGCGGGCCTATCTGGCCGCCAATCTCTATTACCCGGAGAAGGCCTGGAAGCTGGTGCATCATTATTACCATACCAATAAGGCCTGGGTGCCGGAAAAAAGCGCCGAGAAGCTGCAGGTTTTCCTGGCCCAGAATGAACGCAGGAAGAAAATGGTAAAAGAGTTATGGGTATCGTAAATATGCTGTAAAATATGCCCGGATACATTGACTTTGCTGTACAAATATTCTAAAATTAAGCATAGATAAC
>CAKROP010000013.1 GCA_934373375.1 uncultured Anaerosacchariphilus sp. | reverse complement strand
ACAACCTTTTTTCTTCTGAAACCGGTATTTACGTCCGTGGCTCCCTGTATGATGACGCCATGGAAGCCGGACTCATTTACAACGGCCTTCCCTGGACCTATCTGACCGAATACACCAACTATTATCTGGAGGGCGCAGAAGCTGAACGTCCGATCCATATCCAATTCTTTGACGCCTCCCGGGAAGAGACGCTGGCTCAGGACTGCGGTATACGGATTCGCGGCAATGAATCCCGTCATTTCCCGCAGAAAAGCTTCTCCCTGTACGCCAGGAGCCGCTATGGTTCTTCTTCCTTTTCGCCTGTTTTCTTTGATACGGGTATTTCCTATCCGAATCTGATACTGAACTCCGGCCGTCAGCTGAAGAAGATCTTTTTCTTCTCCCTGGTGGAAGATCGTGATACGGCCATTCAGCAATATACTCCCTGCCAGGTCTTTCTGAACGGCGAGTATTGGGGCATGTATTACCTGATGGAAAAATATTCCTCCGAATACCTTGCAGGACATTACGATGTGGATAAGGATAACACACTCCTTATCAAAGATACCCGCTATGTGGAAGATGGCAACCCGCAGGATATTGCCCGCTATAAGGAGCTCCGCACCTTTCTCGCGGAGCAGAATCTGGCCGATCCGGACATCTATCAGGAGCTTCTCACCAAAATGGATATGCAGAGCTTCATCGACTGGATGTGTACCAACATCTACATCGCCAATACCGATACCAAGCCTCTCGGCGGAAATGTCCTCACCTGGCAGACACTCACGCCGGAAAACGACGCCGAGGGCGACGGACGCTTCCGCTGGATGCTCTACGACCTGGACGACTCCCTGGCCGTCGGAACGGATCTGGCTGCTACCCCAGCCTACGCCTTCGACTCCTTCACCGGACATTCCGCTTACTCCGAGCTGGGTTTTCTGGATGATGATCCCATGCCTGCCCTCATGAAAAATGAGGACTTCCGCCGCCAGTTTGTCCTGACCTTCCTGGACATGGCCAACGAGAGCTTCCGCTGGGAGCACGTAAAAGCGCTTCTGGAAAATCTTGAAGAACAGCACGCCTGGGCTGACACAGGCTGGATGCGCTGGAACACAGCTCCCCAGACAGGCACCTTCGAAGAACAGACCGCGGAGCTCCACACATTCTTCGAGCACCGCGCCGAATACATCGTCCCAATGCTGGCTGAACACTTTGGCCTGCAAGGACCATTGGTTGACATAACTTTATCCTCTGTGCCGGACGAACAGGGCAGCATCAAACTGAATACCATCTCCCCGGATCTCTCCGAAACCGACTGGACCGGACAGTATTACACGGATTATCCCATGACCGTAAGGGCGGACTCCGCCAAAGGGTATCGGTTTGTGCGCTGGGAAGTAGATGGCGGAGAGATCGTTTCCGGTGATATAAATGATCCGGAAATCCAGGTTCATCTGTCCGGAGACGTCCGCATCACCGCCCATTTTAAGAAAGAAATCAAACTTTTACACGCTAAGGAGTAATGACTTTGAAACAGCTATCCCCCCGCCAGAAAACGATAGTCTTCATACGGCTCGCCGGTATTACGCTCGGTCTGGCTCTGCTTGTCGTTCTGGGCTTCAAATACCGCACCTCCAGCTGCACGGAGCCGGTTCTCTCCCTGAAAATCAATGAAATCTGTGTCGCCAATCCGGGAACTCCGGTCAGCCACGGCGTCACCTATCAGAACTATCTTGAGCTGTACAATCCCACCCGGAAAACCATTTCCCTGGCGGGACTGCGTATCGGCACTGATTCCGAAACATCAGATATGCTGCTTATGGGGGAAATCGCGCCGCATGGCTATACCTGTATCTATGCTTTGAGCGGAGACGCTCCCGCCCCGGAAGGCAGTCTCAGCATCTCCCTTGATCTCTCCAACGCCAAAACCGTCACGGTCACCTGGGAAGAAATCACTGTTCTGACAACCCTGAAGACCGAACCGGCTCTTCCGGTGGATTCCGTCACACTGCCTGCCTCTCTGACAGCCGGGACCGTTTACGCCCGTACGGAAGACGGCGGAGATGATTTTGCTGAACTGCGCCCCACCCCCGGCTCCTCCAACACAGAGGCAACCCGGCTTCTGTCAGAGCAGCCGGTCATCGAGACACCCAGCGGCTTCTATCAAAACTCCGTCACCGTCTCTATGTCCGTCCCGGACGGACTCACCATCCGCTATACCCTGGATGGCAGTGTGCCTGATGAAACCTCGCCGGTCTATGACGGCTCTCTGACTTTTACCGATCCCAGCAGTCAGCCCAATGTCTACTCCGCACGGACCGATATCGCAGCCGAGACCACCGCCTATCTTCCGCCCACAGAATCCGTAGACAAAGCAGTCGTCCTCCGCGCCGCAGCCTTTGACGCAGACGGCAATCAGAGCAATCCGGTGACCGCCACCTACTTCATCAATCTGGATCGGAAAGAGGGCTACCAGAATGCCTGGATCGTCTCCCTGATTTCTGAGCCCGACAACCTTTTCTCCGACGAACGTGGTATCTATGTCCGTGGATCCGTCTATGAGCAGGCTCTGCAGGATGGCGTCATCTATGAAGAATTCCCCTGGATTGATCTGATGGATTACATGAACTACCACCGGGAAGGATCTGAGTCCGAGCGGCGCGCGCAGCTGACCATTTTCGACAGCGAGAGCACTGTTCGCATCGATCAGGAATGCGGCATCCGCATACGCGGCAACGCCTCCCGCAGCTTCCCGCAGAAAAGCTTCACCCTGTTTGCCCGCAAACGCTACGGGAACAATACCTTCGCCTCGGTTTTCAGTGATCCGGACGAGACCTATCCGACCCTGATTCTGAACAACAGCCGTACCCTGGCCAAGACCTTTTTCTTCCGTCTGGTGGATGACCGCGACACAGCCGGACAGGAATACCGGCCCTGTCAGCTCTTCCTGAACGGAGAATACTGGGGCATGTACTATCTGATGGAAAAATACTCCGCTGAATATCTGGAAAATCATTATCAGGTACCGGCGTCCGATATTCTGCTCATCAAAGATAGTGAAGAAATCCAATCCGGCAATACCGAAGACTACGCATGCTGGCAGGAAGTCCTGGACCTCTTCCAGACGGATCTGTCTGTTCCTGATAACTACACAGCGCTCCTGGATAAAGTAGACATCCAGAGCCTCATTGACTGGCTCTGCACCAACATCTACATTGCCAACACCGACACCCGCCCTCTGGGCGGAAATGTCTACACCTGGCGAAGCATACGCCCCACCGGCGAAGACTATAATGATGGCAAATGGCGCTGGATCCTCTACGACCTGGACGACGCCCTGGCCGTGGGAACCGAATACGAAAATAATGAGTCCTGGAAGATGGACGCCTTCACTGACCACGCAGGCTACTACCCGGCAGGCCTCCTGGGCACGGAGCCCCTGCCAAATCTCATGCAGAACGAAGACTTCCGCCGTCAGTTCGTCCAGACCTTCCTGGACATGACCAACGAAAACTTCGATGCAGACCGCGTCAGCACCCTTCTGGACGAACAGAAAGCCAGCACCTCCGACCAGGCAGCCATCAGCTGGCAGCGCTGGAACGCGGAGCTCTGGTACGATACCTACGATGCCCAGATCGAGACTCTGCGCACCTACTTCGAGAACCGCCGCGAAGTCGTCCTCGCCCAGCTGGCCGACCACTTTGACCTGAACAGCGAATTAGTTGACATAACTCTAGGTGTCCGCACCGAAGGAAGCGAAGATGAACCCGGCGGCACCGTCACCCTGAATACCATCACTCCCGACCTGACCACATCCGACTGGACCGGCCAGTACTCCACCGATTATCCGGTGTCCTTACGGGCCCTGCATGCCAAGGGGTATCGGTTTGTGCGCTGGGAGATAGAAAATGGGGAGATTGTGTCCGGGGACTCGGAACATAAGAAGATTGAAGTGCAGTTACATAGGGATACGCGGGTAACTGCGGTATTCGAGAAAAAATAATTTTAGTTATGAGGCCCGAGGGGCAGAAAATATCCCCCGGGCCAATTCACGTTTTTGACACACACGCTTTTACCATATACGTACGTACGCATTTTCTGCAAACTATGAGAAACACGCTCTGCGAGTTTCTCAAGTTACGCGGCAGTCGCCATGGTCTCGTGCAAGCACGGACTTTGGCTCGTTGCCCGCGAAGAAAACAGGACAGGGACTTTGTAGTTTTCCAGTGTACAGCGTTTTAGCGGACTGCGTGTGCCACCTGCGGACCTCGAGTCCGTGGGTGACACACACTGTCCGATAAACGATGAACACGGAAAATACAAAGTCCCTGCCCGTCCGTCTTCTATACCTTACTTCACGTTAAACGCCTTAATTCCCGGAAAAACCGCACTCTTGCCAAGTGCCTCCTCGATACGCAGCAGCTGATTATACTTCGCCACACGCTCACTTCTGCTCGGCGCACCCGTCTTAATCTGGCAGGTATTCAGCGCAACCGCCAGATCCGCGATCGTCGTATCCGCAGTCTCGCCGGAACGATGGGAGGTAACAGCCGTATAACCAGCCTTATGAGCCATCTTGATAGCTTCCAGCGTCTCAGACACAGAACCGATCTGGTTCAGTTTGATCAGAATAGAGTTACCGCAGCCCATCTCAATACCCTTAGACAAACGCTCTGTATTGGTCACAAACAGGTCATCGCCAACCAACTGTACCTTGTCGCCCAGACGAGCCGTCAGCTTCTGCCAGCCTTCCCAATCCTCCTCATCCAGACCATCCTCGATCGAGATAATCGGATATTTCTCACAAAGGTCTGCCCAGTGCTCGATGAGCTGCTCCGCCGTAAATTCTGTACCGGCCTTCGGCAGCTTGTAAAAGCCCCTGCCCTTCTCGCTCTTCCACTCAGAGGAAGCCGCATCCATGGCAATCATAAAATCCTTACCCGGCTCATAGCCAGCCTTCTTTACAGCCTCCAGAATGGTCTCGATAGCCTCTACGTCAGACTTCAGAGCCGGAGCGAAGCCACCTTCGTCACCGACGGATGTGGCCAGCCCTCTCTCCTTCAGGATAGACGCCAGCGCATGGAATACCTCCGCACACCATCTTAAACACTCCTTAAAGGAAGGCGCGCCCACCGGCATAATCATGAATTCCTGCACATCCAGTCCGGAAGACAGCGCATGGCAGCCGCCGTTTACAATATTCATCATCGGCACCGGCAGGCGATTGCCGTTTATGCCGCCCAGGAAACGATACAGCGGAATATCCAGAGCAGTCGCAGCCGCGCGGCAGGTCGCGATGGAAACCGCCAGAATCGCGTTTGCACCCAGCCTGGACTTGTCCTTCGTGCCGTCCGCCTCGATCATGGCGCGGTCTACCGCGTAGATATCAGAAGCATCCAGTCCCTTCACCGCCTCATTGATAATGGTATTGATGTTCTCTACGGCCTTTGTAACGCCTTTTCCCAGGTATCTGCTTTTGTCACCGTCACGCAGCTCCAGCGCCTCAAATTCACCGGTAGAAGCGCCGCTGGGGGCGGTTCCGCGAGCCACAGTTCCGTCTGCCAGAGTTACCTCAGCCTCCACGGTCGGATTTCCTCTGGAATCCAGGATCTCTCTTCCCACAACCTTCTCAATCTGTAAATAATCCATTTTGATAATCTCCTTTCCTTGATCTGCGCATGTTTTTGCGCATATAGGTATCCCTGTAAGGGATTTCCTTAATCTGCGCGTTTTTCAGCGCATATAGGTATCCCTGTAAGGGATTTCAATAGGGCAGAACACCGGAAGATGCAAAGGAGCCACCCGATACATCTTCCCAGTCTCATGGACACAGGAAAGATAAGCCAATCCTTCCGAATAGGAGTCTGCCTGATTTATTCACATGTAGTTAGTATTACCTAACTTCCTGTATCGTAACAGATTCCATTTATAAAGTCAACGCGTGAACGCCCTTTTTCCATAGTGTTGACAAAGATTATCAAATTATTTACTTTAAAAGCATCGATTAGAATTTCTGAAACAAAAGCAGTTGAGTGAACAAATTAAAAAACAGCAGTCGAATCACATGGGATCCGGCTGCTGCTTTCTTATCTTTCTTTATCTCTTAATCTGTCCGTAGTAAGCATTCGCGCCGTGCTTTCTCAGGAAATGCTTGTCCTGGATGACCTGCGGTGCAGGCTGTACTCTGGCATTCAGGATCTCGGTGCGGCATGCCATCTTGGCAACCTCCTCGAGAACCACTGCGTTGTGAACTGCGTTGGCTGCATCAGTTCCCCAGGTGAACGGTCCATGGTTGGTGCACAGAACGCCCGGTACGTGCATCGGATCGATGCCTCTCTCGTTGAAGGTCTCGATGACAACAAGGCCTGTGTTCTTCTCATACTCGCCGTTGATCTCGTCAGCGGTCAGGCTTCTTGCGCAGGGAATCTCGCCGTAGAAGTAGTCTGCGTGGGTGGTTCCGTAGCAGGGAATGCTGCGGCCTGCCTGTGCCCAGGAGGTAGCCCACGGAGAATGGGTATGTACCACGCCGCCAATCTTCGGGAATGCTTTGTACAGCTCCAGATGGGTCGGTGTATCGGAAGACGGATTGTAATCGCCCTCTACTTTATTACCGTTCAGATCGATAACTACCATATCTTCCGGCTTCAGCAGATCGTACTCAACTCCGCTGGGTTTGATTACGAAAAGTCCTTTTTCACGGTCAATTCCGCTGACATTTCCCCATGTATAGGTGATGAGTCCTCGTCTCGGAAGCTCCATATTTGCTTCGTATACCTGTTTTTTCAGTTCCTCTAACATGATTTTTCCTCCTTGAAAATAATACTGCGGACCGCGCTTAGTCATTTTCTTTCTGATCCAGAAGCTTACGCATGGCAGAATTTGCGAAATGCAGGTCTGCCTTCCAGTCTTCCTTGCCCAGATACCAGAACTCCGTTACATAACGGCGTACGCCCATCTCCCATGCGGTGTCAATCATCGCCGGAAAATCTACCTGTCCCTCTCCGTACATCATGTCGCGGAATTTGCCCGGAACAGTTTCTTTCAGATGCATAGCAACCACATGGCCGTCGCAGCTTCTAAGATCTGCAAGTACATCGGTTCCGTAAGTGATTGCTGCATTATTGATGTTACCACAGTCCGGATATACATTCAAGTAAGTGGAGTTAATCTTGTCCACATATTTCATGGATTTTTCGCAGGTATTCATGAACTCGGTCTCCATGGTCTCGAAGCCCATGAGTACGCCCGCTCTGGCTGCCATCCGGGCAGCCTTCTTAAGGTTCCGTCCGAAGCGCTCTACCGTCTCCGGTGTGGACTCGTCGTAATATACGTCGTAGCCTGCCAGCTGAATAATGCGGACGCCCAGATCGTCCGCCAGCTGAATGGCCTTCTCCATGATCTCCAGGCTTCTGGCCTCGACAGCCGGGTCGCTGCTTCCCAATGGGTACTTTCTATGGCCGGACAGACACATGCTGCGGATGGGCAGACCCACCTCGTACATGGTCTTTACCAGCTCCAGGCGTTCTTCCTTCGTCCACTCCAGACGGGCCAGCTTCGCGTCGGTCTCATCGATGCTGATTTCCACGAAATCGTAGCCTGCCTCTTTGGCCGCCTCCAGCTTCTCTTTCCAGGTCAGCGTGTTCGGCATGGCTTTCTCGTACAATCCAATGCTATATGCTTTCATAATATTTCCTCTCATAGGGAGAGTCCTTACAGGCTCTCAATCTCATAAAACGCAATTTCGTCAATCTCACGGTTGGTGGACAGGATACCCAGCTTGTTGCCCTGCTTCTTGTATACACGGGTATTTGCCGGTCCTACGTTATGATCCAGTACTTCCAGAACATAATCCTTGCCGTCATGGTAGCATGCCATCAGGTCGCGGTCGCCCTTGCGGTTGCCAATGATCGCCATACCCTTGCCCAGGATCTCGGCACCCCAGATACCGTGCAGGAACTCATAGGAGCCCTCGAAGGTCTTCACGCAGGTGTACTTGCCGTCTGCCTTCTTGTAAATCTTGATGGTGTCGCCGTGGAACGGTGTCATTACCAGCATCTCATCCTCGCCGTCTCCATCGAAATCAGCAAAGGTCATATCGCTGGCCGGATCCTCAGTCAGAGTCTCTACAGTCCACTCGCCGCCTTTTTCAGCAGGCGGTGTTACCTTGAAGATGCCGTTCTCGGTTCCCACGATACCGCTCATGACGCCGTCCTTCTCTACGCGGCAATAGCCATGGTTCTTCAGCAGGTTCTCCTTCAGCGGCACCAGCTTAATCTGGTTATCCTCATTAATGTCGCTTAAATCAGCCGGAAGCTCGCCACCCCATACCTTACCCGGCATGCTCCAGTCGTCCTTGAACTCATGACCGGACTTCAGCGCGCAGGCAATGATGTAGTTTACGCCGCCTCTGGTCAGGATATCGAAACGATGTACGAAGGGCAGATCTGCGATGGTCTTTACTGCCCAGTCATTCTTTCCCTTCGGGGAAGCCAGAATGATCTTTGCCTCCTTGGAATCATTCGGTGAGTAGAATTTATGGGTAGCAAGGAACTCGCCGTTGCTTCCCGGAATCTGAACCATAGTCATAACTCCGCCCGGCTCGTCCCATACGGTCTCTTCCAGATTTCCATCCAGGTCAAACAGCAGACACTTGTTGACCTTCTCTGCTGCTACCAGCATATGCTCTGTTCCGTTATAGGTCAGCGGACAGATAGAATAGCACTTCTCAAGCTCATGTGTTTTAATCTTATTTACCTTCATTGTCACAATCTCCTAATCTGTAACTGTTCAGTACCTGACCAGTTACCTAATCTACCTGATATACCCAGGTTCCCATTTCTCGAAATTCACGGACCATCTGCGCCGGGGCATTTACGTCCGTGATAATATTTTCTATCTTCTCCGGCGGACAGGATACGCCTCCGGTTCTGATACCGAATTTGGAGCTGTCTGCCAAAATATAGGTCGTTCCAGTCACTCTCTGAAACATCATCTGATTCAGATTTACCTCGCTCATCATCTCTGTCACCATACCGATATCCGGACTGATACCCGTACATCCGACAAAGCACTTTTTCGCGGCCACATAAGCCAGACTGTTCTTGGTGAAATCGCCCACCATGGCGCCCTTCTGATAACGGAGTTCTCCGCCCAGAAGCACAATGGTTGCATGGGAAGGATTTTCCTCGTTGATGATATTCCCATTATTGGTGATAATAGTCACATTCCGGCTGGTGATATATTTTACCATGGCAAGAGCTGTGGAGCTGGTGTTCAGAAGAATACTGTCGCCGTCTTCCACCAGGCTGGCCGCATACCTGGCGATCCGTTCCTTTCGAAGCTCCCGGCTGTTCTGGCGCGGGACCTCCGCATTTCCTGTACGCGCTCCTCCATAGAAACGCTCCAGCAATTTATGTTCTTCCAGATACTGGAGATCGCGTCGAATCGTCAGAGGCGATACCTGCAGCTGCTCCGATAAGCTGTTTACAGATACATCTCCGCCATTCCTCACGGTCTCCAGGATTCTCTCTCTTCGACTGTTTACAATTGAACGGCTTGTTTTCACGACGCCACACTCCTTCTCTCTTATTTACCCAAAACTCAAAAGCGCCTCCCCGCGGCCTTCCAGCCACAGGGAAGCGCCCTCGTTTTAGTTATTACTCAAGCGGCACTCCGGATGCTTTCAGTTTTTCTTCCATCTCTGCCTGAGACATTACGTTTTTCAGACCGATTACATGGACACCCTTTGCTTCTGCTTCCTTGAACATGGAGATGAAGTTCAGCGGACAGAATACAACATCAAACTGGGTTGCGGAGCTCTTTCCTTCAGAAAGAGAGCAGTGATGCAGCTTTCCAACCTTGATACCCAGAGACTTTACAACCTTCTCTGTGGTCATCTTCATCATCAGACTTGTTCCGGCGCCATTTGCGCAGCAAACCAAAATGTTCAGCATTGTCGTTTCCTCCTATCGGATTAACTAGTATATTTGACGAATCTTTATTCAGCCTTCTTAGCCTTCAGCTCTTTGTATGCTTCCCAGTCCTCAGTCATCAGGAAGTAGCCTTCCTTGTCAGCTCTGTACTGCAGCTGCGGGATAGCCAGCAGGGCAACAATTACGATTGCCAGACCTGCGTAGCTTAAGTACTTCATCAGAACTGTGAATACCGGCCATACAACCGCCCAGTCCCACATACCAAGGTATCCGCCGTATGCTGCCATACCTACCCAGCCTGCGATTAACGCAGAACCGAATACCTGGCACAGACCGGAGATAAACGGCAGGATAAGCGCTGCCTTCAGACCGCCCTTGTTATTAGCATACACCGCGATGGTCGCGTTGTCAAAGAAAACAGGTACGAATCCGGCAATTACCAGTACCGGGCTCTTCAGAAGAATCAGAGCGCCGATGGCAAGGAACTGTCCAAGAGCACCAGCCAGGAATCCAAGCGGTACTGCGTTGGGAGAACCGAAACCGTAAGATACTGCACAGTCTACTGCCGGTACGGAACCCGGGAGCCACTTATTGGCAATACCCTGGAAGGAATTGGTCAGCTCTGTTACGAAGGTACGAACACCCAGCTGCAGGATTGCCAGATATACTGCGAAGTTCAGGCAGACAGTCAGGATGTAGAATACGAAGCTCTGTCCCTCTTTCATGAATCCGGCCTCAGTCAGATAATCTCTGCCAAGAACCAGAAGGATTGCTCCAAAGAATACAGTCATCAGGATTGCGGTACATACCATGTTCTCATTGAAGATGGACATAAAGCCCGGAAGCTCGATATCCTCCAGCTTCTTGGAAGCCTCTTTGCCCTTCTTTACGTCGTGCTCATGCATCTTGCCTGCGATCCAGGAGAACAGTGCTACTCCCATGATCTGCTGATGTCCAAGACAGAAGCCTGCGCCGTCTGTCAGCTCCTGGGTCGGCTTGATGGTCAGGTTGGAGCCTACTGCCCAGTACAGACCAAGTACGATTGCCATTACGACCAGAAGCGCTGTGTTATTGGTAGCCAGTCCCGGCAGTGCGAACAGGATCAGCCAGTAAGCTGTGGAAGCCTGCTGTACCTGTACGTGACCTGTGGTAAACAGGGAACGAAGCTTTGTTACCTTACTGAAACGAACCAGTAAAATGTTGATGATAAACGCAATCAGAAGAAGCATCATAACCTGTGAAAACGGCTTTCCAAATACTTCCTCCACGCCTGCGGTTACCGCGTTCTGTCCGAAATACGGGTCGATAACCATAGCGTCCAGATTGAAACGGTCCTTCAGACCTACCAGTACCGGACGGAAGTTGCTTACCAGTCCGCCGGAACCTGCTGCCAGGATCATGTAACCTACGACTGCCTTGATGGTTCCGCCAAGTACATCATACCAGGGTTTCTTCAGCAGGATGTAACCAATCAGTACGATCAGACCGATCATCCATGCCGGCTGCTGCAGAATGTTCGTAGCAAAATACGACCATGCTCTCATTAAAATATCCATAACTCTTTTCCTCCTACATTTTCCCCTTTATGATAACCGCAGCCCGCCCTCGCAGGCCGCAGTCAGGTTCTTACTTGTCCAGATACTTCTCCTGAAGCTTCAGCAGATCCTCCGGCCCCTCGGCCTTCAGAAGCTCTGCTACCAGCTCCTCGTTCATCAGCATCTCTGACAGACGCATCATATTATTCAGATGCTGATCCGGGTTGCAGGATGCCAGTGTGAAGAACAGCTGAGCGTCCTTTTCCGGGTCGTTCGGGTCAAAGCTGACCGGCTTCTCCAGCTTCATGAAGCCGATGGCTGTCTTATTGACTCCGACTGCGCCCTCCTGGGAATGCGGCATCGCAATGTTCGGCATGATTACAATATACGGACCGTACTTGCGGACACACTCTACGATGTCATGGGCATAATTGGATTCTACCGTTCCGTCTGCCTCCAGAGACTTGCAGCTCATGATGATAGCGTCTTCCCAATCCTTCGCTTCCTTGGCAAACAGATAATGCTTCTTTTCTACAAACTCTCTTAACATAATCCTCTTCTCCCTTATTCCAAAGCTTACAGACAGGAGCGGAACGGAATGTTCTGGGGATGCTCGAAGCAGTCCTCAAAGCCTCTTCTGTGATGATAGTAAATCTTATCCTTGTCCTGGGGATAGGTGTACTTTCCGCCTACCTGCCAGAAGAACGGATGGAACTTGTACTCGTTTCTGTCCTTCTTGAAATCATACAGCAGCTTAATCTCGTCGCAGTCTGCCTGGAAGTTGGTCCACACATCCCAGTGAATCGGAACAACAACCTTACACTGCAGGTTCTCAGCCATACGAAGGATATCTACGGAGCTCATCTTATCCTGCATACCGATGGGGTTCTCACCAAAGGAACCAAACGCAACATCAATATCATAATCCTTACCATGCTTCGCAAAGTAAATGGAGAAGTGAGAGTCACCGGAGTGATAGATGTTTCCGCCCGGAGTCTTAACCAGGTAGTTTACTGCCTTGTCGTCCATATCAGTGGGGCAAACGCCTGTCAGCTCTTCTCTGTTCTCGCTGGTATCGTCTGTGGTAACGATGCAGGTACGGTCGAAGCTGTCCAGCGCGATAATCTCAAGGTCTTTGATCTTGATGGTGTCGCCCGGTTTTACTGTAATGCAGCGGTCTTCCGGAACGCCCCATTTTACCCAGGTCTCTACAGATTTCTTCGGTCCGATGAACGGTACCGGAATCTCTTTTCCGTTCTCATCGGTAGTAGTCATACCGCTCTGGATAACATGTGCTGCCCACTCAGCAGACATATGATCCTGATGGTAATGAGTTGCCAGAACTGCATCTACATGCTTGAAAGCAAACGGGTCAATGACGAAGGGTACGTTTCTCAGGTTCGGCTGCATCAGACGTCCGCCGCACATATTTGCCATCTGATGGCCCGGCTTCATCTTGTTGTCGCCATGGGTTCTCTTACCATTTCCGCACCACAGGTCGATGGTGATATTGGTGTCAGCCGGTGTCTTGAACCATACGCCGGTACATCCCAGCCACCACATTGCCACGTTTCCGGGTGCTACAACCTCGTTCTCAATATCTTCTACGAGCCAGGTTCCCCACTCCGGGAAGGTGCTTTTAATCCAGCTGTCTCTTGTCATTTCGCTAATCTTGGACATTTCTCAAATCTCCCTTTCTTTGCTTAACTTTATGTTTTTTGGTTCCTTATTTCCTATGGGTTTATCTTACATGACGGTGAAATTTCTTTCAAGCATTTTTATGAACATTATGCATATTTTATGTTCGTTTTATGTCTGTTTTGATACTTTTGGCATATTAAACAATTTTTATACGCCTATTGTACCGTTATGTAAACATAGATTTGGCATTTTGTATAGACTGTTGATAATTTATGATTTTTTTGAACGTTTGATTTTTATGTATTTCCTACTGATTACCTGTTTTTATCTGTTTTCGAGAGTTTTCACACGTTTTTATGACAAATTTGAACGCAAAAAACCCGGTCGGAAAAATCCGACCGGGCTTCGCTTTGCAATTTATTTCACTTCTCTGTCAGGATCTCAATCGCCTTCTGCAGCTGATTGTCCTTCTCCTCCGGTATCACCACTTCATTGGCTACAGCCGGATCCAGTTCTGCTTCCACATCCGGCGCAATGCCGATGCCGTGAATGTTGTTGCCGTTTGGTGTGTAGTATTTGGAAACGGTCAGCTTCACGGCGGTGCCGTCGCTTAAGGGGTAGATCTTCTGGACAATACCTTTGCCGAAGGTCTGGGTGCCCACCAGGGTACCGATACCGTAATCCTTGATAGCTCCGGCGAAGATCTCCGAAGCGCTGGCGCTGTTGCCGTTTACCAGGAGAACCAGCGGTTTGTCGAAATAGTTTTCCGCATCAGACTTCATCTCATCCCGGTTTCCGTATTTATCCTCCGTGTATACAATCAGGCCCTCCGGAAGCAGACGATCCAGCATGCTGCAGGCACTGGATACCAGGCCGCCGCCATTATTACGGAGATCGATGATGAGAGCGGTCTCACCTTGATTTTCCAGGTCGTCCAGGGCGGCCAGAAACTGATTTACCGTCACGTCGTCGAAGCTGGCCACGGAGATATACCCGATATTGCCATCCAGCATCTTATGATCTACCGTAGATATCTCGATCATTCTGCGCTCCACGTCGAAAGTCAGATAATCGCTCTCTCCTTCCCGGGCCACAGAGATCGGTATGGTCGTGCCCTCGGCTCCTTTTACTTTGGAGACCACCTTGGTCAGATCCTCACCGGTTACCTCCTCATCATCCACCTTGTAGATCACATCGCCCGGAAGCAGACCCGCTTCCTCCGCAGGCGATCCCTCGAAGACACGGGTGATGGTAATGATACCGGTGGTCATGTTCTGGCTCATTTCCACACCAATGCCATAGTAGCTGCCATTGGTGGAATCCATCAGGCTCTGGTACTCTTCCTTCGTATAATAAGCGGCATAGGGGTCGTCAAGCCCCGCGATCATGCCTTTATACAGATAGTTCTCTACCTGGTCCGTGTCGATCTCATTCAGATAATAATTCTGAACCAGTGTCTCGATCTCGGTAAGCTTTCCCTCCACCTCCGAGCTGGTCAGATTCAGCTGGCCGCTTTCTGTGTTTCTGTCGTCCGACGCCTTTGTCAGAGCCCTGCTGCCAAAAAAGGCTCCTCCGGCCACCAGCGCAGTTACCACCACACCGACGGCGATTCCCCTGATAAACTGCTTTTTGTTTTCCATAATTCCAGTATATGTCCTTATCCTTCGTCCCATTACTGTTCACTCCGTTCTCAGTAATACGCTTCGCGATGCACAGAATTTACGCATTCTGCGTAAATTCGCGCTTGCATAACTCGGGATTTTGGCATATCCATGCCAAAACACCTCGCGGGACAGTGCCTGTGAGCAGTAACTAGCAAACTCCCTGTGCCAACATAGCATTTACAACCTTCTCAAAGCCTGCGATATTTGCGCCTACTACATAGTTCTTTGCGTAACCGTAACGCTCTGCAGCGTCTGCTGCGTTGTGGAAGATATTTACCATGATGTTCTGAAGCTTTGCGTCAACCTCTTCGAAAGTCCAGCTCAGACGCTCGCTGTTCTGGGACATCTCCAATGCGGATGTAGCCACGCCGCCTGCGTTGGATGCCTTGCCCGGTGCGAACAGAAGGCCGTGCTCCTGAATGTACTGGGTAGCCTCCAGAGTGGTCGGCATGTTCGCGCCCTCAGCCACTGCGATGCAGCCGTTCGCAGCCAGTGCCTTTGCATCGTCCAGCAGCAGCTCGTTCTGGGTCGCGCACGGCAGAGCCAGGTCTACC
>CAKROP010000012.1 GCA_934373375.1 uncultured Anaerosacchariphilus sp. | reverse complement strand
ACCCTGACAGCCGGTTCGCAATCACGATTTTTTTAAACAGTCCCAGCACTATTCGCTGAAGTCCCATAGAAAACAGCTCCGCATGGTACGTGGGTCCCTCATGAAGCTGTTCAAGGAAATGCTCCGACCGCTCAATGGGGCCCGACAGAATCTGCGGGAAAAACAGAATGTACGTCAGATAAGCGCCACAACCGTCCGCGCCGCGTTCTGCTTCCCGTTTTCCCAGATAAATATCCGCCAGGTAGCTTATCATTTTAAAGGTATAATAGGAGATACCCAGCGGCACCGCCAGACTTAGAACCGGCACGCTTCCGCCCAGTCCCGCCAACGCCAGCAAGGCCGCCAACGAACCCACAAAAAAATTGAAATATTTATACACAAAAAGAACGCCCAGTATCGGCAGAATTCCCGCCCACAGCCAGACCTTCTTTTTTTCTTTCGTCTCCGCCTGTTCGATTTTTGCCCCGGCATAGAAGCTCCAGAGCGCGCTTCCGCCGGACAATACCAGCATCCACGGACCAGCACTCACATAGAAAAGCATGCTTGCCAGAAGCAGCAGCCACTGCCGGAACCGCCTTGGAACCAGGTAGTAGACCGCCGCCACGCCGGCTAAAAATGTCAGGGTCAACATAATATTTGAAACCATTCTATTCTCCTATAGGGGAATGTTACTCGCCCTTCACAGCCGCACGATAAAGATCCACGCCCACATTCGTAAGCATCGCCAGCAGCAGTACAGAAAATACCACCATCGGCAGCTTCGTCTCACCGTTGATGGCGTACGCGTAAGCACTGTAGGACACAATCAGATGCAGCATCGGCAGATAAAACCGCTTTGGCCAGCGCATGAAGTAGATGAGCGCCGCCACATCCGCCGTATACCCGGCCCAGGCCGGCATATAGGGCGCAAAATAAGGCACCAGAATCGCTGCAAACAGGAAGAGACGAAGCACTATGTCCTTCGTTACCTTCACCTTTTTATCAGCAAACCAGTAAATTCAAGTTAAAATCATACCCGCGAGAATCAACAGGGATACCTTGTCATACAGCTCTACAAAGGCATTTTTCCCGATAATCTCGTAGAAATTCGGCCACCCCCGATTCAAGGACACCGGATAGGCCACGTCAAGCGTCATCCACCAGGAACGGACGCGGAACACCGCGATCAGAAGACCCGCCAGGATGCTTCCGGTTCCAAGCAGCGCATTTCCCCGGCTGTAGAGATAGAGCCCCAGGAAAAACAGAATCACATAATAAATACAATTGATATTCCACAGGGAGCCGTTGGCCACCACCGTGGGATAAATCGCCAGAATCGCATAGGTCAGGAAAGCCCGAAGCCTGCTTCCCGTATAGCTGTGTACAATCGCGCCGCACAGAACCGCCAGCGCAAATTCCAGCACAACCGCACAGAGCTTCCATGTGTCGGTCGGCGTATATTCGATGACCGTGGAGCGGAGCGCCAGTCCTGTACCGGTAATACATACTGCCAGCAGCACATCCAGAAAGGTAAAGGTCACGCCGCGCACATTCCATTTTCTGGAAATGAAGTTTCTCAAAAATTCATCCATCACGCGGCCTCCTTCTTCACAGTCTCATGTTCCATAGGGATCTGGTTCTCCGGATTTCGCATATAATGCCAGATATCCAGGCCAACCAGGACGAGCAGCCCAAGCTCTGCAAAAGCCCACACGCCGTAGTAAATGGTCGGCTCGTCGGCACCCAGATGAATGAAGTAAGCCATAGAGGAATTGAAGGACACCAGAATCTGCACCAGTGGGAAATAGAACTTCTTCGTATTCATCATGGCATAGATAATCGCCAGAATATCCGCCACACAGCCGTACCGCTCATGCATGTGCGGCAGGAACCAGGGCGTCAGAATCGCGAAAAACAGCGCCATCTGCACGATGAATTCCTTGGTAATCCGGTAGCGCTTCTGAGCCATGGCGTACAGGATGACCATCAGGATACCAAGAATCAGCCATGTGCCCGCCGAAGCGTATTCAAGCAAAAAGAACTGATTTCCGATGATCTGATAGATGTTCGGCCATTTGATGGACAGGGACCAGACATCCTGGGCTCCCTGGGCCATGTAGATGTTAATCAGATCCATCAGCGGCCGTCCCGCGATCCAGGCCGGTACGATACTTAAGAAATACAGCGCCGGAATCCACAGGAAATGCTTCAGATCCACCTTTTTATTCACCCACAGAATCACCAGGAACGGGAAAATAAACAGGGACTGGAGCTTGAATACAAAGGCCATGCCATAGAAAAACATGGCAATACAGGGCCGTTCCTCAAACAGGAAGTAAAAGCACAGCAGCAAAAAGGTCATGAAAATAATATCGCACTGGGCCCACAGGGCGCTGTTGGCCCAGATGGTGGGCACAATGAGAAACAGGCCGTAGGACAGAATGCCTTTGCGCTTGCTTCCGGTGACCTTCCAAATCATTTTTCCCAGAATGCCCGCCGCCACAAAGTCCAGCACACAGTGCAGACCCTTATAGGCCGTCATCGGGTTGATGGGCAGCCTGCTGATGGCCCAGAGGATATAAACGAAGGTCGGTGTATAATCATAGCGATCCGTAGCCAGATAGGAAAATCCCATCTCCTTCAAATCAGAAATCCACGGATCCCAGTACATCAGCCAGTCGTCCGTAATCACCACACGCAGGATGACACGGATCCCCAGGCCAATCAGCGTCAGAGCCGCCAGATAGCACAGATCCATCCGGTTCAGCCCACGCTTTTTCAAAAAGCTGTTCATAAAACTCTCCTAATTATTTATCCAGTACAGTCTCAATAATATACTTGGGGCGCGCCTTGGTTTCCAGGTAAATTTTTCCAATATATTCACCCACAATACCGATAGCCAGAAGCTGCAGGCCGCCGATGGCCCAGATGGACACAATGGTGCTGGTCCAGCCGTGTACAGTTCTGCCCATGAAATGCACCACCAGGAAATAAATCAGCATAATCAGGCTGATGGCAAAAATCAGGAACCCACAGGTGGTAATCATACGAATGGGCTTGATACTGAAAGAGGTAATGCCGTCCGTAGCAAAAGCCAGCATCTTCTTCAGCGGATATTTGGACTCGCCTGCGAAACGCTCATGACGCTCGTAGGTAACGATGTCCGACTTGTACCCAATGAGCGGCACGATACCGCGCAGGAACAGATTTACCTCGCGAAACTCAGACAGTCCTTCCAGGGCACGCTTGCTCATAAGACGGTAATCCGCATGGTTAAATACGATTTCCACGCCCATAGCCTGCATGATCTTATAAAAGCCCTCGGCAGTAAATTTCTTAAAGAAGGTGTCCGTATCCCGGGCGCTTCTGACGCCGTATACCACGTCATTTCCCTCATAATACTTCTCCACCATCTTGTCAATGACGTCCACATCATCCTGCAGATCGGCGTCCAGGGAAATGGCCATATCCGCCTTCTCCTTCGCCGTCATCAGGCCAGCCAGAAGCGCGTTCTGATGACCCTTGTTCCTGGACAGCTTCACACCGGAATATATGGGGTTAGACTCATGTAACTCCCGGATAATTTCCCAGGTCTTATCCTTGGAGCCATCATTTACGAACATGATTTTGCTCTCCCGGGAAATCATGCCCCGCTCGAACATAGAATTCATTTTCTCCAGAAGCTGCTTCGCGGTCTCATGCAGTACAGCCTCCTCGTTATAGCAGGGAATTACCAGATATAAAATATCATTTCCTGTCATCGGATCTCTCTCCTTCTCTTATGTGCAAATGTTATTTCGCCAGCAGTTCCTTCATGTATACTTCGATAGCGTCCTGCCAGGAAGCGAAGGAGAAATCGGTAGTCAGCTTCAGCATATAGTTCTCCAGAATGGAATATGCGGGCCGATCTGCGGAGTTCGGGAAGCGGCGCTTGTACTCCTCTGAGGTAATCGGCTCGATCTCCGTCCTGCTGCCTGCCAGGCGAAGTACGGTAGCCGCAAACTCGGCCCAGTTGGTGTCGCCCTCGCAGGTACCGTGGAACAGACCGTAATTGTCGGTCGGAAGCAGGTATTTGATAGCCTTGGCCAGCTCTACCGCGCTGGTGGGGGTTCCCACCTGATCCATGACTACGCCGATCTTATCGTTATTTTCCGCCAGCTTCAGCATGGTCTTTGCGAAGTTGTGACCGTCGCCATACAGCCATGCGGTACGGATGATGAAGTACTGATTTGCAAAATCGCGCACAAAATTCTCGCCTGCCAGCTTGGTCGCGCCGTACATACTCCTGGGGCTTACCGGATCAAACTCGGTCAGCGGGTGATCTGACACATTTCCCGGAAATACATAATCCGTAGAGATGTGCATGAGCTTCGCGCCGGTATCCGCAGCCGCGATCGCCAGGTTGCGGGCTCCGATGGCGTTGATCTTATAAGCCAGATCCTGCTCTACCTCGCACTTGTCCACATTGGTGTAAGCCGCACAGTTGATGATGGCATAGGGCTTTACTTCTCTTGCCAGCTCCAGTACCTTGTCCACCCTGGTAATGTCCAGCTCTGCCACATCGGTGTTCACAAGCTCATACTCTGTGCTGCCTGCATACTGCTGATTAACAGCCCTGCCCAGCTGTCCGTTGCATCCTGTTACAATAATCTTTTTCATGTCTTTTCTCCTATTCTGCTGATTCAGCGTCTTCTGCATTATCTGCATTTTCTGTATCCTCAGTCTGAGCGTCGCTATCCTCCTCAGACGATTCTTCCTCTTCTACATGCTTCACCATGTAATCCTTGTGATAATAATCGCACATGGCCAGATTGCGGCTGTCGTCCGGATCCGGCGTCAGTGTGCCGAAATAAAGCAGCTCCGGACGGTAGGTAACCTCTTCCACTACAACCTCTTTGACATCCGGATCATGATAAAGCTTCTCACGCATGCGGATTTCCTTATCGTATACCTGCGCCTCTCCATATACCATGGATTTCAGCGCCGTCGCAAAGGTAATTTCTTCCAGATCGCTTACAATGTTAATCTTCCACATTCCCACGATCACACAGCATACGCCTGTCACGCCCAGCAGTACCGGAGTGGCTTTCCGCAGAAGATCCTGTACCTCCTGCGCGCATTTCTCATACTGCCGTCTGAGCCATCCGGCATAGTAAATGGCGTTGGACGCGTAGAACAGAATCACACCGTAGAAGCAGATATTATAATAACGGCCGCCGGAGATAAAACGCACGGCGAAGATGGCCGGAACCCACATAACCACCACAAGGCTGTAGCTTACCAGGGTAAACATCAGCGGGCACCGGAAGGAAAACTTCGTATTCTTCAGCTGCCACAGCATCACCAGGAACAGCGCGAAAATCACCAGTACAATCACCACATTGGTGGCCTCGTTAAACATATAGTCCAGAGACTTGGTATAGGACTTGTAAATAGCCTCCATCGGGGTACGGGGCTGGAAATTGGACTGACGGCGGTAGTTGCCCGGAGCCAGTACATTCAGGAAAAAGGCCGGAAGATATACGATAAACAGGGATCCCAGCTGAATCCGCAGCTTCTTCGGATACCGCTTTTTCTCCACAATCGCGTCCAGGAACAGCAGGAACATCAGTACCGCTGTCAGCAGCGCGTTGGGATACATGCCGCCGCCCAGCAGGATCAGGATCAGAATCATTCCCACCATACGTTTTGCGGAAATCTGCTTTTTATGCATACCGTCGGCAATCAGCCCCATCAGAATCAGCAGCATGGAGAAAAATCCTGTATATCCCACGCTTCCAATCCACCAGTAAAAGGCTTCCAGTCCCACCGGGACATACTGGATGCAGAGCGTCAGTACCACCACAGACACGCTGACAGCCACAGCTCTCGACATGCCTAAGATTCGGTGCAGCATGACATCGATAAAATAAGTAAAACCAACCACCATGACGCCCACCAGAATAAAGGTCTGGATGAAGGTCAGGCGTTCAGAGATAATCGAGGGCCGCAAAGCTCCAATCACCGCAAAGCTGTAGGTTCCCTGCCACTCATGCCACAGGTTTTCCGCTCTCTGCACCGCCGCCCGCAGCACTGCCGGGATCACAGCCAGTCCGGAGTTCTCCTCCAGGGCATGGCGGGTCAGAATACCATAGTTAAAGTCGTCCATAACCGGATGGTTGAAGAAGCTCAATGCCAGAATCGGAAGCAGACTCAGTACAAAGCAGCATACCAGAAACTTCGCCATATTCTTTTCGTCTTTCATCCAGTTTACATACTTTTCCCAGAGATTTCTGGTAATCTCGTATATCGTTTCCACGTTTCTAATTCTCCTTTTCTTTCAGTTCGTCCGCCCGCTCCTTTTCCTCCAGAGCCAGCTCCTGGGTCAGGTCCTTTACCTTATTTTCCAGGGTAGACAGCTCGATGGTCATCATAAACAGCTTCAGCAGCAGAATGAAGATGAACACCATAAACACGAAGTTTACCGGCAGCTGCATGCCCAGAAGTCTCGTAAACAGGGTCACGAGCCACGGGAACAGGCTGATGATGACCAGCACGCCCGCGAATACAATCCAGAAGATCGCGTATTCGATCTGCAGCTTGGACTGACGGATTTTCTTTAAAATATAATAGGTGCTGAGGAGTGATACCACAATCAGCACAATGCGAAATACCGGTGTCATGAAACCTTCACCTCCCTGCGCTTCCGGAAGTTCTGAATCAGCAGAATCGACAGAAGCATCCGTAACATATACATCATGGATCTGGTCAGGTTCAGATAGCTCTCACCTGCGATCCGCTCATCCATCTCCACCTGAACCTCGGCAATGGTGGCACCCTGCTTCAGAAGATAGGATACCGTATCCGGCTCCGGGCCGTAATTCATATTCAGGGCAAATTCCGCTATCATTTTCTTATTGAACATCCGCATGCCCGAAGTGGGATCCTTGACCCTGCGGCCGGTGGTCAGCTTCATGGCCGTGGAAATCAGGTTGCTGCCCAGCATCCGTAAGGAATGGGGCTTCTTCTCGGTCACAAACCGGGAACCGATGACGATATCGTAGCCCTCCTGAATCTTGTCCAGCATGGGGCCGATAAATTCCGGGCGGTGCTGTCCGTCCGCGTCAAACTGGATGGCGTAATCGTAGCCATTCCGATAGGCGTATTTGAGGCCCGTCTGAAAGGCTCCGGCCAGCCCTAAGTTCACCGGCAGATCCACCAGCTCATAGCCGTTTTTCCGGCAAATCTTCGCGGTGCTGTCGGAGGAACCATCGTTGATGACGATGTAGTCGTACATTGGATAATTATTTTTCAGGTTTTCCACCACGCGCACAATGTTTTCTTCTTCGTTGTAGGCGGGGATGATGACCAGACATTTCATCTGTGTGTCTCCTTATGTTTTATAGATCGTCCAGGCATGCAGCTCGATGCCGCTTCGCTCCATCTCGCTGTCGGGCTGCGCCCTATGAAAGCACAAACATAAACAGCCGCTTACGTGCAAGCACGACACGTCTGCTTATGTTTGCACTTTCGCATGCCTTAGTGTATGTCACATTTTACATCTTTTTTATAAACTGTGCAAGTACACGAAGTGTTCTGCACAAATCCGTGAACCACGCGAACCGCACGCCATTCTCGCGAAGCGCCCGATGCCCCTCTTTCATTCCGGCCAGATACGCTCCCAGACTGTTTGTGCTGGTGCCGCCGTGGGACATGTAAATCAGCACCTCCGGCAAGTAAGATAATTTCACTTTCTTATCCTTCAGAATCCGGATCATAAACTCATAATCCGCGGAAATCCGGTAATCGGTCTTATAAAGACCGTATTTGTCATACACGCTTTTCTTCAGATACAGGGTCGGATGACCGGGCATCCAGCCGCAGCGGATATTGCCCTGGCCCTGGTGCCAATAGCGCACCACCTTGTCGCCCTCCATATAATAGAGGTCGCCGTGTACGCCGTCCGTGCCCTCCTTTTCCATGATGGCCACCATCTTACTGATGACGTCCGGACCTGCATATTGGTCGAAGCAGCAGCCTAAGATGTCGCCGGTGGACAGCCGGATTCCCTTGTTGATGGCGTCATAGATTCCCTTGTCCTTCTCGGAAATCCATTTCAGCCGATCGCCGAAATATGCCTCAGCCTCCGCAATGACCTCCCGGGTGCCATCGGTGGAACCGCCGTCCACGATGACATACTCAATATTGTCATAATCCTGCTTCTTCACCTGGGCAATGATTTTCTTCAGATTCTCTTTATCATTATAGGTCGTCGTAATGATCGAAACCTTTGGATTTTCCATAATTTTACTCCTCGTATAATAGCTTCGCGTACAGCTTCATATAATCCTGAAACCGCTCGTTCTTATCATAATGAGACGCTTTTGCAAGACAGGCCGTCCGCTTATCCGGCTCGCCGCGCATGGCTTTGACAGCCACCTCCAGCGCATCGATATCGCCCTTGGGCACCACTTTGCCGCAGGTCTCATCTACGGATTCCACACTGCCGCCCGTGGCAAAGGTAATCACCGGGGTTCCGCAGGCCAGGGCCTCCAGATTGGTGGTGGGGAATGTATCCTCCAGGGTCGTATTCACATAGGCATCCGCCATGGAATAATACTCGGCCAGCTCCTCCATGCTGTTGGTCCGCATGACGCCGTGGATCTTCGGGTGCAGCTTCTTCATTTTCTGCTTCGATAAACCGATTAAAATAATCTGATAGTCGTCGGAAAGCCGATCCGCCAGCTGCTCAAAGTAAGCGTATCCCTTTCGCTCCTCCCACATGCTGGCCACGCCCAGCAGAATGTATTTGCCCGTAAAGCCCAGGCGCTCCCGCAGCCCGTTGTCCACCGGATGGAACTTATCTAAGGCAATGCCGTTCGGTATCACCTCCACCGGATACCCGCCCAGATAGGACTGACGCGCGTAGCCTGCCAGCCACCGGGACGGCGTCACCACCGTCAGGGAAGGCACTCCGGTAAATGCTGCCTTTTTCCGCCGATAATTCGACGCGGTATTCTCCTTAAATAGCGCGTAAGGGTATACGCTCCGATACTGAGGACAATTTCCGCAGCCCGTCTTCCATTTCATACAGCCGATATAATCGAAGTGGGCGCAGTGCCCTGTGAAGCTCCAGCAGTCGTGCAGGGTCCAGACCACCGGCTTTCCGGCCGGCTTCAAATACCGGAACAGCTGCTCCACATCCAGATAAAAACCATGGATATTGTGCAGATGAATGATATCCGGGTCGTATTCCTTTATCTTCTCTATCAGTCTGCCCGTCTGCTTTTTCGAAGCGAAGCCGTGCTCACCTTTGAAAAAGGTGCAAAGCACATGAAAGCCCATGTCCAGGTTCGTGCCAAACTTATAGGTCGGTACGCCCTCCGGCGCGGTCCGGCGGCCAAAGGCCACCATTCCCTCATCCCCCCGGGCCTCCAGGGCATGTACGATATCCACCGTGATGCGCCCCACGCTTCCGCTGCCGCAGATGGTGTTGATTTGCAATACTTTCAAAACAGTCTCCTTGTTCTTTCACTACCCCGCAGTGCACGCTCGATTCCGCTTCGCTCCATCTCGCTCACGGGCTTCGCCCTATCAAAACAGCTATAGTCAAATTCGTCTGTAAACAGCCGATTTGTCTCTATCTGTTTTGGCACTGCTCATTGCTACGATGTAAGCTCACAATCCCATACGTCCACGCCGCTGTCCTGGAATACGCTGCGAATCCGTTCACGCAGCTGCTCCTTCGTGCAGCCCTTTTTCAGAATCGCCTGCAAAAATCCACCGCCTCCCGCGCCACAGATCATCCGGGCCGCCAGCAGGTCCTCGCAGCTTAGGAAAATCTGGTCGATACAGGTGTTGGTGCTGCCGCCGTCCAGCCGCCGGGACAGCTCCCAGTGCCTGTCAAGCAGCTCCGCGAAGCCGTCGATATTACCCTTTTCCAGCTCAAATTTCATCAGGACTGCCACCTGCTGGATCTCGTAGAGTACTTCCAGTGAGTTCGGATTGGAACCGATGTAGCCGCCGACTACCTCCCGCAGCAGATTCCGCGCCAGTCTGCGCTGTCCCGTGTAAATCAGCACAAAGCGGTCTTTCAGCTCCTGCAGCGCTTCCTCCGGGATGTTCAGGTGCTGTACTTCGATATTCTGCATCAGGCCCGGCTTGGTGCTGACCAGCTTGATACCGTCCGTCAGGCCGCCCACCTGATCCTGCCAGCCGCCGCCGGTGCTCATGAGCTGCTCCATGCAGAGCACATGGGTATATAATTCATTTTCAGTCACTTTTTTCCCGATGTATTCGAAAATAGCTTTCACACAGGCGCCCGCCAGGATACTGCTGGTGCCAAGACCGGAACCTCTGGGAATTCCCATAACCGCTGTGGACAGGTACAGGCCGCCGCCAAGCTTACCAAGAAGCTCCTTAAGCGTTGTCTCCCGGTTCAGGGGCACGATGCCGCAGGCCAGAAGCGCAGCCTTGTGAAGGGCATAGGTATCAAAGGGATCCCGGCAGCTCTGCAATGCCTTCACATCCGTAAATTCGTCGTAAGCCCCTGAATCGGTACTTGCCAGCGCAATACAGGGCTTGTCTATCTTTTTCACGGTCACAATCACCGGCAGAATGCCGTTCAGCTTCGCCGCCGCATTGAGCACTGTGCCGCCATGCTCGTTGCAGTAAGGCGGCGTATCGGACCAGCCTCCGCCGAAATTCACACGGATGGGCAGCTCCACCTTCACTTCATCCTTTGTGATGTGGTACGGCTCCTCCTCCGGGGTCTTGCCGATGCTGGCCTCATATAAGCTGTCGCAGAGGTAGCGGAAACACTGATTTTCCAGATCCTCGCTGACCTGACCGGTCGTCATTTTCGATAAATAATAGTAAATACGCATGCGGATACTGAAGTCCGACTGCTCCGCAATGTCGCGCAGCTTCTCCACCTGGGAAGCCGTCACACCCTGCTCACCAAAAACCGTTCTGGTTTCTTCGATGCTTTTGCGCTCCTCCAGCATCAGTAAAAATCTGGCAATTCTCACTCTTGTACCAAGCTTCGCCTGCCATGCGGTAATTTCCTTTACGTCAGCCTGCTCAAAGCTCTCCTGCAGGCTCAGACGTTTCTGGCTGCGATACCAGATAAGCGCCGCCGCGTCCGCTGTGCCATCCGCAATAGCCAGAATTCTCATGGCTGCCGCCACAGCTTCCTCGATAGTTTCACACACCGGATAAAGCTTCGCGGTCCAGAGGTAATGAGTACCTTCCGCATTTTCCCAGAGATCTTCCGGCTGCATGCCCGCATTTATCAGAAGCTCCGGCAAGGTACCGTTCAGGAAGGCTCCGCCGTCCTCCAGCGTCACCTTCGGGTTATCCTGCACGCCATAGACGCGCACCACAAAGCAGCCGTCCTTCTGCTTTAATCCATGCAGTACCGTATTTGCCGGGATCTTCTCCCCCCGCAGGGTCACCGCAGAAATCACACAGGCTTCTCCCACCTCGCTGCCGTCGTAGATATAACTGTCTTCTATATAGGAAGATTCCGCAATCTTCGTATTTCTCTCGATATAGCTGTTGCTGCAGGCGTTGGCGTCCTCCGACTCCTCCACGCCCAGAACCTGCCGCTTCCAGTCCAGGAACTCATAATTGTCGATGTCCTCCGTCACCAGCTTCAGCAGCTCATGGGTCGTTCCAAAATGGATAAACTGAGCCGGAGACAGGCACAAAAGCTTCAGGGAATAGGGATGCAGGGCCTCCCAAATTTCTTTCCTGCAGGCTAAAAGCTCCTGGCAGAATTCACCCTCCGGCTTCTCTTTTAAAAATTGCTCAAAAGTGGATCGGGACGCCAACGGGTACAGAAAATCCCCATAAAAGCTGATGCGCGCCCGCTCATTGACAAAGCGGTCATATTTCTCCGGAACGATTTTTCCGTTTTCGCCAATCAGGGAGAACAGGCTTTCCAGAAGATCGCAGTCCAGCATAATGGCTCCGGTATCCAGATCCACCGCATTCTGACTGTTCACCGCGCCAAGCTCCCGCAGATGCTCCTCGCTCTGCTTGTGCAGGAAGTTGGCCACATAACCGCTCTCGTCGCCTAAGAATACGCCGTGATCCTTGCCGGTCTCCACATCCTCCTTGATGGAAATGGCCGCTGCTCCGTGGAACGTAAAATCAATCTGCAGCGGGTTAAATAAAAGCAGCACATCACCGGAGAGCACCAGCATGCCCTCTCGGAACCGGGACGGCATACCCGCCATTCCGATCATAAATTCGTCAAACAGGGTGGAACGCCGTCCATCCGGCAGTTCCCTGGGTACCGGTGAAAATAATTTTCCACAGGCCGAATACTGGGGCACCCGCTTGGAATCACCGCCGGAATGAATCACCAGGATTCGTTTTCCCCGGAAAACGTCCGCGCCCTCGCCCTGCTCGCTTAAATATTTCATCACATGGAAGGTGGCTCCGCCGCTGCCTACCCGCTTGCCGTCCGGATCGGGCAGCACCCGGTAGATGGTCTCCTTCGGCAGTCTTCCCGCTTCCAGTCTGGCGTCAATCTGTGCCTGGTAAGCGTCCGCCTGCTCCTCATTGGAGGCAGTCAAAATCACATAGTCCCAGTGAATAAAATATTTCCTGGTCAGAGATTTTTCGTATTCCTCCCAGGCGTCCTGATAGCTCTGTCGTAAAAACAGATTCTTAATTTTCTGTGGTTTCATAAGTTCTCCCTTGTGTGTGTTACGCCGGAATGCTATAATAACCGCGTTACTTCTATACTATTTATCAATAAGAATGAAAGGCAACCGTGGCTGCTTTTGTCGCATGACCTGTCCGCAGCTACGGCAGGGTATACTATGTTAATAATACAACCTTCCGGCGGTTTATGCAATAGGATGCGCGTGATTAATTCCGCAATGAAGCTTGCGAAGCGCAGAAAGGAAAAACTTGTCATTCTCTGGTATCTGAATCCGGAGCTGAATGCCGCCTTTGAGGATCTGTTTCAGCCAATCCTTGAGCCGGATATCACACTCATCAACATCCATTCCCTGAAGGACCCCAGAAAGCTCTATTACCAGCTTTCCGCAGGCCAGCGCTTCGGCGACGACGATATCCGCAATAACAAGACAAATGACCGCCTGAACGACGACTTTTATCAGGCACTGAAAAAGCGGGTCTACATCTTCACCTGCGAGCGCTTTGATCCGACAAAGGATTATTCCCTCTTTGTGCCCACCGACGCCCTTCTGAAGCGTGTAGACGCATTTACGAAGGACTTCGCGCCCCGCTGCGTGGGCGTCCATATCCGCCGTACCGACAACGCCGTTTCCATGGGAAAGAGCACCACGGAACAGTTTATTGCCGAGATGGAGAAGGAGCTGGCTGCACACCCGGAAACCCGATTCTTCCTGGCCACCGACGACCAGAACGAGGAAGATCTGCTCCGCAGCCGTTTCCCCGGAAAAATCATCAGCAATCAGTCCCGAACCATCGACCGCAATTCCGTGGCCGGCATGCACGACGCACTTCTGGATCTCTATTGCCTGGCCGCCAGCGACAAGATCATCGGCAGCTACTGGAGCTCCTTTACGGACACAGCTGCGGATATGCATGGCATTGAAAAAATCATCGCAGGCGAGTAGCCCGCGACCTGTATCACCCGACATCTAAGGAGATTTTATGACTCGAAAATGGATTTATCCGGTGCTTCTGACCGGTCTTTTTGCATTGCTTATACGTCTGTCGCTCCCTGCAGGCTGCGTTTACGGCTCCACCACTGACTGGCTGAGCCAGCACACAGCCCTGGCGGAGACCATCCGTACCGCCATGCTGGAACAGAATACGCTTCTGCCCACATACCTGCCTCTGGGCGGCGGCAGCAACGGCTTTCAGTTTTCTTATTACGGGTATCTCAGGCCGGACATCCTGATCGGATGCCTGCTGCCCGCAGTTTCTATGTACAAAATCGTCATTGCCTATGCACTGGGCGGCTATCTCTTAAGCGTCCTGCTCTTTTATCTGCTGCTCCGGCGGCATAACCTGTCCGGCTTTGACTCTTTTATGGGAAGCGTCCTCTTTCTGACGGCTTCCTGTTTTTTCCATACGCACCGGCAGCTGATGTTCGTGAATTACATGCCGTTCCTGCTGCTGGCCCTGCTGGCGGTAAAAAAGAGCCCCCGGCGGATGCCGGCCCTGCTGCCGCTGTGGATGCTGCTCATCTGTCTCCACAGCTTCTACTATGCACCTGCCTGCTTCGTGGTCATCGGCTGGTACTGGGCCTGGCTGTCCGGTAAATATTTTTTCCGCCCCTGGTTCGTATCCTGCGCCCTGGGCGGCTTCATGGCCTTCGCCCTGCTTCTGCCCACCGGCCTGTCCATTCTGGAACACCGGCGCGCTTCGACCTCCGGCGACGCGGGACTGGCCACCTTTTTTGAAGATTTCCAGTCCCTGCTTTACAGCTCCTACGGGCTGGGTGTGACCCTTATCGTCCTGTATCTGGTAATACTGGGCGTCGCCATCCGAAAATACCGGGCTATCAGCCTGACTTTTCTTCTGCTGTTCCTCTGGGGCGGCATTTCCTATTTATTAAACGCGACCCTTTATGCCCGGGCGAAGATTCTGATGCCCTTTCTGCCGCTTTTGCTGCTCCACTGTGCGCTGATTCTGTCGGATCTGAAAAATGGGCGGGAACGCTGGCAGCTATGGCCGTTCCCATTGCTCTTTGCAGTCATTTTCCGCTATCTGCATAAGAGCTACTGGACACTGGTACAGACAGACTTTCTCTTTCTGCTGGCCGTGGTGCTGCTGGCTATGGCAGTCAGCGAGGAGCGGGCGGAGGCTTCCGGGGGCGTCGCGCCTGTGCCGGGCTCCAGGCTTCGCTACCTGCTGTCACGCTTTGCGTTCCTCTGTCTTCTGATTATGCCCTGCCTCTTTTTCCTGCGCTCGGCTTCGAAGGAAGAATTTGTCACCCAGGCTGATATGGACGCCGCCCTCGACAAACCGGCGCTGACCCTGTATACGGACTCCCTGTACCGCTACGATTCCCTGACGCATCCGTTAGTCAATGGTAACCGGGACGCTTCGTCAGTCCGCAGCAAGAGCTCCATGTATTCGTCAGTCTACAGTAACGAGTACTCCAAGGTTTACTATGACTACCTGAAGACCCCGGTGCAGATCAACAACCGGCTGGCCATCCTTGCCGCCAATAACCCGTTTCTGCTGAACTTCATGGGCGTCCGCTATCTGGAGACCAGCCCGTCCCAGGTGCCTGCGGGCTACCGGGTTCTCTGGGAAAATGGCACCACTGCAGTCTCGGAAAATACGTCTGTACTTCCGGTCGCTTACCTGACCCCGGACACCATGACCGCTCCCC
>CAKROP010000011.1 GCA_934373375.1 uncultured Anaerosacchariphilus sp. | reverse complement strand
ACTGTTACTGCTTGTACCGTAAGCGCTATTACTGTTGCTATTTCCTGTATCGTTGCTTCCGCTGCTGCTCTGCTGTGCTACCTGCGCCTGAACCTTTTTCCACTCCTGAAGTCTGGTGATATCTAAAAATCCGGAAGTCGAATAGGTGTTGTTCTGGCTCGAGCAGACGCCTACGATATCCAGGTTATAAAAGGTACCACTACTGGTGGCGCGTCCCTCCTTGTCCGCCTTCTGGTTGCCGGTTAGCTGATCATAATCAAAGGTCTGCTTAATGGGGGAGTTCATCACGTCCACCAGGGGATTACCGTCCGCGTCCACCGCGTCGGCCCAGTCATTGTTCGGGTCTCCGAAGCTTCCGGCCAGGTCGTCGCTGACCATCAGCTCCGGGTGGAGCCGCAGACCCTCTGTGGGGGCTGTCCCTTCCGTGGGGGTGAGCTGGAAGCTCTCCGCGGTATCCAGATCGATACCGTACAGCTTGATCATACCGATATAGCTGCCGCTCTTTAAGTAACCGGTCATCTGCTCCACCGGGGTGACCGCTTCCACGCCGTCCAGGTTCTTGATGCTGGCCACCGCCTTATCATTTAACAGGGCGGTCTTCTGCTTATCGTCCATCTTCTGGGAGGCAGACACATCGATCTTCGTCAGGCTTCCCATGGCCTCCACGGTCTCCTGGTAGGACTGGCCGTAGCCCAGTCCCACCGAAATCAGCACCACGATACACATGACGCCGATGGTCATGGACAGGGCTGTCAGCACCGTCCGGGTCTTGCGCCGCCAGAGGTTTACACAGCCGGTCCGCAGGAGATCAGATGTCCTCATCCCTTGCCGCGTTTCTTGTCTCTTCATCATAGATTTCCTCATATACGCCTGTTTCTCCATCATCCGCTGCCTGCTGTTTCTTCTTATATACCAGGAAGTACCACAGAAGCAGTGCTATCAGCAGGATAATCAGCAGAATCAGCAGCCAGATCCACCACTGGAGGCCGCTCTTATGTCCGTTCTGGGCCCCGGTGCTCACGGCTTCGGTGGAAATGGCGTCCGCGTCTGCCGCGTCCAGAGGCAGATCCACGCTCTGGGTGAACTGCTCGCCGTCCGCGTCCTCATACTGGACTACGATCGTTCCGGTATAGCTGCCGGATTTATTCGGGATGACCTGGAAGTCCGCGTTCAGGGTTCCTGCCGCCAGGATATCGCCGCCGAAGTAGGAGTCCTGCATGGAGATGCCGTCCATGCCCACGATGCGCACATTGTAGGCGCGGGAGCGTCCCAGGTTTACGATATTCAGGGATACCGCCACCGGCTCATCTTGTACCGGGGTACCGTAGACCACCGGGGTATCGATCTGCAGATCCATCTGCTGCTTGATGGGGATCTGGATGGTGGAGTTGGCTGTCCCTGCCACAGCGCCTTCCTTTTCACTGGTTTCATAGGTCAGGCCGATGGTTGCGGCACTGGGTCCTACCGCCGCGGAGGCCCGGGCTGAGATGTGGTATTCAATCTCTGCGGTCTGGCCTGCCGGGATACTGCGTACATAAGCTGCGTCCGCATAGCCCGCGGTCAGGATCAGGCTGTTGGAATCGGAGAGTTTTAAGGTCGCCACGGTTTTGTAGATGGCATTTCTTGCCGCGTTATTTTTCAGGGTGACCTTCAGTACCGCGTCATTGCCTGCCTCCAGGTTCTCTACCTCGTTGTCATTGACGTAGAGGGCGTAGCTGTCCACCATCAGGGAAGCGGCGGTGTTCGGTGTGTAGCCGTTCGTGATGTAGACGTAGCCGGTGAAGGTGCACTCGCCGTAGACGCCATTTTCCTCATAGGTGGCACGGAAGGTTACAACCTTATTTCCCGTCGTAGCATAGGGGGAAATCTTAAAAATCCAGTCTACCTGCTGGCGGTCGCCGTTGGACATATGTCCCAGCTCCCGGCCGTAATTGATGTCCTCCGCCACAAAGGGGAAGGTCTCTACATCTCCGGTAACCACCGGAGATACGGTCACGTTGCTCAGGTTGCCGCCCTTATTGACGATGGGCATGCTCATGACAATAGTCTCTCCCGGGCTTCCGGTGGGGGATGCAATGGCTGTATTCTCACGGCCTGCCACGTTCAGGGGACCGATGGCGCTGGTGACGCCGGACATATTGCCATTGTCGGTGACGGTCAGGAACACGTTCAGGGTAAACTGTACATCCTCGGTGATCGCGGAACCATTGACACTGTCCTGTCTCCAGACGGTGGCGTTCACCTTGAAGTTAATGGGATAGACGCCCTCCTTGGCGAACTGGGATACAGAGAAGTCATACCAGACCTCTGCGGTGCTGTTATAGCTCATATCATCCAGGTGGCGGACACGACTGGCTTCCTTCACATCAAAGGGCCAGCTGTCTTTGGTGCTGTCCTTGGGGATATCCGGCTGGATGGTGATGTTGCGGAGCACGTATTTCTCACTGGGGAGATACTCCCGGTTCACGGCCAGAGTCAGGACGACCTGTACGGTCTGGCCCGGTACAGCCTTGGGGGACTGCGCGCCCGCGTCCATCAGGAGCAGGGCGTTGGCGTCGCTGGGGGTGACTTTGATATCGGTGCTGCCGGAGCTGCTACTGGAACTGCTGCTGGTGCCGGTGCTGCTGGAGCTTCCCGAGCTGTTGGAACCATTGGTAGTATCCTGGGTCGCCGGTGTGGTCGCGGCGTCCGCTTCCTGTGCCGCGGTGTCTTCCGCCGTCTGTGCTTCGGTCTGCGCCGCTTCGCCTGTCTTGGTCTCTGCCGCGAAGGTGCTCATGCTGCTGCCGCAGGTCAGGCACAGGGCCAGGGCCAGGGGAAGCAGGCGCTTCATGACTGGTGCTTTCATTCTTAACATTTCCTCCCTTTGGGTGTATTTTTGTTCTATAAAATAAGACCGCTAGGAAACAAGGATCTTCTCGATCTTTCCATCCTTTAACCGGACTTCCCGGTCTGTATAACGGTGCATATCCTCGTCGTGGCTGACCACCAGGAAGGTGGCGCCCCACTTCCGGAAGAGCTTCGTTAGGAGATCCATGATCTCCGTACCGGTCCGACTGTCCAGGTTGCCTGTGGGCTCATCGGCAAAGATGATACCGGGCCGGGTGATGATGGCCCTTGCGATGCTGATGCGCTGCTGCTGGCCGCCGGACATTTCCGTGGGCCGGTGCTCGGCATGATCGCTAAGTCCTACCATTTCCAATGCTTCCATGGCTTTTTCTTTCCGTTCCTGTAAGGGCACGCCCCGGATTTCCAACGGGACCGCCACATTTTCCCAGGCGTTGAACTGGGGGAGCAGGTTATAGGCCTGAAAGATAAAGCCGATGTGGTCCCGGCGGAATCTTCCGCGCTCCCGCTCGTTCATGGCTTCCAGGTGTTCTCCCAAGAGCTTTACTTCGCCGCCCGTGGGACTTTCCAGACCCGCAAGGAGGCTTAGAAGCGTAGATTTGCCGGATCCGCTTCGTCCGCTGATGCAGACAAACTCACCCTCCCCGACCTTCAGATCGATGCCGTCCACGGCGTGGACACTGTTGTCGCCGATCTGGTAGCGCTTCTGCAGATTGATAGTTTCGATTACGTGCATTGTTCTCCCTCCGGGGCTTTCGTGGACGGCGGCAGCTCGTAGCGCCTTGCCTCTCCGGTCAGCCCGAATTTTTTCTTGATACGCAGTAGTTTCCGCACCCAGGCTTCGCCCACCAGCCACAGGACCAGGGCGGTGCAGGTGCCGTGGCCCAGCTCGAAGAAGAAGCTGGAGACGTAGGCCGCCGCGATGGTGTGCCAGTTTACCGGGCGGATATAGCCGGTGATGTAGAAGATGTTCATGATCCAGCCGTACAGGAAGCCCATGGCCATGCCGAAGATACATAAGGGAATGGAATGCTTTCTTCTGCCGTGATCGTTGGCGTTTTCCTGTCCCACCGGGCCGAAGATTCCCATCCGGTGAAAGACGCCTGCCAGGAAGCCGATGAGACCCCAGCAGAACATCTGCCAGGGGGTCCAGGGACCCTGCCCGAACAGGAAGTTACTTAAGATCGCTGCCAGGGCTCCGGTTAAGTAACCCGCCTCCGGGCCGAAGGCCAGGGCCGTGATGATGATGATGGCGCTGACCGGCTTGAAGTTCGGGAAGGGCACGATGGCGAAGGCCGCACGGCCTACCACGCACAGGGCCGCCATCAGGGCGATGGGCGTCAGTTCCCGGGGCTTTACCTGCTTCTTCCGGTCAAAGACCAGGTAGAAGGGCAGGGCTGAGACGAACAGGAACACAAAGGATAGAAAGATGTCCGAGTTCTGGATCAGGGTGTCCCGGAAGGTCCATTCGCTCTTCACATGGAGAGGGGGCCGCACGTTCATAAACCATGCGTAGGCGGCCAGGAGGACCGGGAGGACCACGGTGATCACCAGGGCGGCTTTGCGGGTGCCGGGGCTTACGAAGACTTCGCGTATGCTTTTTCGCATCCTGCAATCACCTCCCCGCATGTGATAGCGCCAGGGATGTACCCTTCGGCGATAAGGCCCGCTGTGGTCGTGTAGAACCGGTTGCCCGTGAAGAAGGCGTGGGGCTCTTCCTCGCTGGTGATGCGCCCGTCAAAGAGTAAGGCGCAGCGGTCGGCGTAGGAAGCCGCGAATTCCAGGTCGTGGGTGACCATCAACATGGTGATGCCCTCGGCTGTCAGCTTCTTTAAGATGGCTGCCAGCTCCTGCTTTAAGTAAGCGTCCAGGCCCTTGGTGGGCTCGTCCAAGAGCAGGATGTCGGCGTCCTGGAGAAGCAGTTTTCCGATGGCGGCCCGTTGCAGCTCTCCACCGCTTAAGTCGAAGGGGTGGGAGGTGAGCTTGTCCGTCAGTTCCAGCTTGGCGGCTATCTCCCTTGCGCGGTCGGCTGCCGCTTCGGCGCTTCCGGCTATCTTATCCGTGAATCGCGCGCCCCGTCCCTGCTTGGCCGCGTCCAGTAAGTCCTCCCAGACGCTGTCGTAGACGAAGAGGGCCTGGGGGCTCTGGGGGAGCATGGCGAGGCGAAGGGCTTTATCCTTTTTGACCTTGCCGCGTAAAGGCTTCTTTAAGCCGCAGAGGATGCGGAGCAGGGTGCTTTTGCCTGCGCCGTTGCCGCCGAGGAGAGCCAGGAGCTCGCCGGATCGGACCGAGAGGTTCAGACCCCGGAGAACGTCTTTGCCTTTTTCTTCGTAGCGGAACCAGAGTTCTGAAGCCTCGAGAGCTGGCTTCTCTTTCTCTTTTTTCTCCGCCTTTTCCTCTTTCTTTATAGGAAGTGAAATTCCATTCTCTGCATCTACATTTTCAAAGGGAAGCTCTAACTCCCACAGGATGCGCCTGGCGTCCCGGATGCTTAAGGGTAACTTCTTATCCGCCGGACAGATGCCCTCTTTCTGCAGCTCTCCGAAGATTTGCGCCGCTCCGGGCAGTCCCAGATAGATACGTGAGGCCGTCGGGTCTTTCTGCAGGGCAAAGGTCAGGTTTTCCGGCGTGTCGTCAGTCAGGACGCTGCCCTGCTTCATCAGCAGAACCCGGTCGGCACGCTGGAACACGTCTTCCAGGCGATGCTCACAGAGGAGCACCGCCACGCCAAGCTCCCGGTTGATGCGGGCTACCGTGTCCAGCAGGTTCCTGGCTGCCAGCGGGTCCAGCATCGAAGTAGGCTCATCCAGAATCAAGAGCTTTGGGTTCATGGCCATAATCGAAGCCAGATTTAACATCTGCTTCTGGCCGCCGGAAAGCTCCGAGGTCTTTTTCCGAAACCACTCTTCCATGCCGAAGAAGCTGGCCATCTCGCTGACCTTGCGCTGGATCATCCGGGTGGGAAGTGCCATATTTTCCAGGCCGAAAGCCAATTCGTGCCAGACATAATCGGTGACGATCTGGTTCTCCGGGTTCTGCTGGACATAGCCGATCTCCATGGCGGAGGTCAGCTCCGGCACTTCGTCTAAGGGCTGTTCCCGATAGTAGACCGTACCACCCCGGGCTCCCGCCGGGGTAATCTCCGGCTTGGCCTGCCGAAGCAAGGTTGTCTTGCCGCAGCCGGATTCGCCGCAGACGACGATATACTCCCCCTCCTCCATGGTAAAGGAAACTTCGTCGAGGGCTCTTTTTGCCGCGTCGGGATACGCGAAGCTTACTTTGTCAAACCGTAAGAGCGCCATACCAGGGCCTCCTTTCCTTCTAAGATGGCGGGCAGGAAGGCCAGCACGCCAAACAGGATGTAGAGGACAACGCCGCTCTCTCCCGTTATCATCGCGTCCATGCGCGGGTAAAAGTTCATGTGGCCGTGGCCGAAGGCCCTGCCGATGACGCAGACGCCAAAGAGCATCAGCACGCCACACAGGAACCGGAAATCTCTCGAATCAAAGTGGAACAGGTGGAAGGTGGTACGGCGCTTTAATCCGTAGCCCCGGGCCTTCATGGAATCGGTCTGCTCCACCGCCCCTTCCAGGCTCCAGCCCACCAGGGTCGAGGTATGGCGGATGGCCGTACCCAGCTTTCCGCCGAAGTTCTTTTTGGCCGGACGAAGCATCTCCTGGCTGTCCCGGATTTCCCCGAGCTGGTGGTTCAGCTTCGGGACCAGCTGCAGGGCCATGCTGATAAGCAGGGCGCTGGACGGCGCTATTTTCCCAAAGAGGTATAAGAACTTCTCGCTGGTCATAACCTCACTGTAGCAGGCGAACCAGAGAATCAACGCCGTCAAGGACATGCCCGAGGTCAGGCCGTAGCCGATGGCCTCCAGGGTGATCCACTGATTCAGGAACATACCGAGGAGCGTCACGCCCCTGTGATTGACCAAGGGGTTCGCCACCGCGATGAACATGAAGATCGAGGAGACAAACCAGAGCTGCATCCCGGCTCCCTTACCGCCCTTTAAGCGGATCAGGAAGAAGAACGCGCCTGTCAAAGACAGGAACAGCATGATCGGGTGGAAGCAGGCCAGGGTCAGGCCGATGACCGCCACGAAGTAGCTGAAGATGCAGATGGGATGTAAGTTTTCGAAGTAACGCATGGTTTATAAGTTCCTCGTCTCTCAGTTTCTTTTGTTTCTATTCCTTATATTTGATAGAACGTTTTTTATCGACGGTTCTATCAGTCGTGGTTATCTTTCCAGTCTTTTCCGTAGCCGTTCGGATCTCCATTCGGCAGGTCGCAGCCCAGGTCGCAGGTGTAGTTCCACTCGATGACGTCACCGTCCTTGACCACGTAAGCTCCGCTGTAGTAGTTGGGGTACCAGTCGTTGACACAGTACATCCAGCCGGACCAGCGGCCTCCGTCGAATTCGTAGAGGTTGTTGATGCCGGATACATACTGGCTTCCGTTGGAGCCACGGTATTCCATCTGTAATTTATAGGTGTCACGGATGCGGCAGAGCAGGTCGAACACGGTCTCGCCCGGTTCAAACTCCATGGTGGTCACCGGAAGGATGCAGCCGCTGGCCGGGACGATGCCCGCCCACTTGGGGTCCTTGGCCATGCCGTTGGCTACGGCGGTGTCACAGCGAATCGTGAAGGTAACGGTGTGCTTCTTGGTGTTCGTGTTATCCTTATTTCCGCTGTTGTCCTTGTCATTGTCAGGAAGCGGAATGTCCACGTCGGAGTTGTTCTTTTTATCCGGAAGGGTGATGGTGTCCTCACTCTTCTGGGTCTCGTCGGTGCTGTCCATATCGGTGGACTTGTGGCTGCTTTCTCTATCGGAGGTATCTGTATCCGCCACGGCGCTGTACAGATCCTGCACACTCTGGTCATCGCTGAACTTGGAGATATCCTCACGTCCATTGACCCCGGCATTTTTCTTATCGCCGCTGAGCTTCTGCTTCAACCAGTCCAGCGGGCTCTCTTTCTTGGCTGCCACCTCTTCCTCGGTGACTTCGCCATCGCCGCCCACGTAATCGATGTCCAGGGTCTGGGAGCTTCCGCCGCCCGCTGCCGAAGAACCGCAGCCGGTCACCGGAAGAAGCAGTATCAGTGCCAGAAGCCAGATACTCAGGCATTTTCCAAAGTATTTCTTTTTGCTGTACGCGTTCTTTTTCATCGCTTTTCCTCCTTGCCAATCTCGATATTTTCTATTTTCGGGCAAACAAAAAGGTAACAGAAAAAGCCTCCTGTTCGGATTCTCTTTCTGTTACCTGATAGTGTTTATATGCGACACGTGACCGCTTACGCGATCCTACCCTGTATCCCTGCCTGTCCCCTGCCGACTTTCACGGCACCGCAATAAATGTTTGGGAATTTCACCCTTTTGGTTCGGGCAGCGCGCCTTATTCTGTTTTACATAAAATGTTGTTTTACCTGTACATAGTATCGGTTATCCACAGTTTTGTCAACAATTTTTCACAAATTCGTCACATTTTTTCATTTTCGGTTGTGTTTCCGGGTAGTTCATGCTATACTGTTCTGTACGTGAAATCTATAATTTTATAATGAATCGAATTACCGGTTTTAAGTGCTGTAGGGCGGACGAAGCCCGCAGTTAAAAGGGAATCAGGTGAAAGTCCTGAACAGTCGTGCTACTGTAAGCGTGCAGTTCTGTCTCATATCCATTGCTGTCATCCGTGAGAAGGGAGACAGGGCGCTACTGCGTAAGTCAGGAGACCTGCTTAAAGCTTCTTCCTTTTTTCAACACGTCATTGGAAATGGAGTGGTGATTTATTTTTATGTATTTTACACAAGACAAGTCACCACTTGCCTTTCTTTTCTGCACCCGATCTGCACCGAGGAAGCACGAAGCCCTGGTAATTCTCCTTTTCGGATTCTGTATCCTTTGCAGGAAAGTATCATTTCCAATGCAAAGGAGTTTTTTTATGTCTGAAACAAAAGCGGTTATCAAAACACATCAGATGCTGACCCGAAGCTCTGCCAGCCGCTATCTGGCCCAGGATACGGTGATTCCCGCGGGCTATCTTATGATTTCTTCCGGCGCTTTTTCCGGACAAAATAAAATCTATACGCTGAAGCTGCCTAAGGATCTGGTCTCTATCAAGAGTAAGGCTTTCTATAGCTGCCAGTATCTGAAAGAGGTCTGTCTTCCCCATTCCGTGCAGGAGCTGGGGCGGGACGCTTTTTCGGAGTGCTATCGGCTGCGGAAGGTCTATATCTCCAATAAACTGGAAACGATTCCGGACCATTGCTTCAGCCGGGACGGCAAGCTGAACCGGGTGCTCTTTACGCCCGCCAGTGAGCTCACGGCCATCGGAACGGAATCCTTCTCCGAGTGCGGCTCCCTGCCTTTTATCCTGCTGCCGCCCCATGTGACCTCCATCGGCGACCGGGCCTTTTACCGCTGTAAGTCTCTGGCGGCGGTCCGTTTTCCGAAGACTCTCCGGTATATCGGCAAAAAGGCCTTTTATTTCTGTGCCATGGACAAGCTGGAGCTGCCGGATACGCTGGAAGTACTGGACGAGAGTGCCTTTTTCAAATGTGTCAATCTCACTGAGGTTGTGCTTCCGCCCTCTGTCCGCCACATCGGCAAATGGGTCTTCCACGGCTGCAGCCGCCTGAAGGTCCTGGAGATCCGCCACGATCCCGAATACATCGGCCCCTGGATCATTAACCGGGCCGCGCGGATTCGGTGTTATAAGGGATCGAAGGTGGATGCGTATTGTCGGGAGTCCGGGTTTACGACGGAATATATTGAGGATTAAAGCCCTGGAAATGGGGAGCAAAAAGACCGGCACTGCCGCGTATTTCGCGGCCTGCCGGTCTTTCTTTATCACTCTTTATGAATGCATCCTCTTGATAACCTTCAATCTCGTGAACTCCTCACGTTCCTTCTCCTCCAGGGCGTTGGAGATGTCTTTGGTCAGCGCCTCGTAGCGGGGGATGGTGATGTTTTTCAGGGCGTTGGCACGCTTCTGGGCCTTTTTGATGTTGGCGGCCAGCTGGTAGGCGGAGTTTTCCACCGCGGACAGCTTGATGGTCAGGTCTTTTACCTTCTCAAAGGACACTCTGGCGATATCCAGGGATTCCTTGGTACTGTAAAAGGCGTAGGCCGGCGTACGGGTGGCCGCGTCGTAGCGGACCAGAGGAATCTCGGTACCCATGATACTTCGGGTCTTTACTTCCACCGTATCCTCGATGGGCACGTTCCGAGCCACATCGGCTACTGCGTTGATGCCCAGCTCCATGTCGGCCCTCTGGAGAGCCGCGTAAGCCGTGGTGAAGGTGGTGCGGATCTCGGCCTGAATGTCCTTGGCCTGATCCACCAGTCCCATCAGCTCCCGGATCAGAATGTTCCGCTTCTTGTCCATCAGCTCATAGCCCTGCTTTGCCAGCTTCAGGGAGTTCTTTGCACGTATGAGGTTGCCTTTTGTAGGAACTGCATTGTTATCCATACAGTTTCCTCCTTCCCAAAACTCAGTAACGGATGGCGGCCGCCTGCACGCAGGCAGGCAGTCACCTCAGGGTCTAATTATTGCTTTCTTCCAGCGGCTTGTAATACTTGTCAAGGATCTTCGTATCCACACGATCCAGCTCTTCTCTCGGCAGCATGCCAAGAAGCTCCCAGCCGATATTCAAAGTCTCTTCAATGGTACGGTTCTCCTCCGGACCCTGGCCTACAAAGCGGGCCTCAAAGGCCTTACCGAACTGCAGATACTTCTTATCAATCGGAGACAGCTCGTCCTCACCGATAACGGAAGCCAGCGCCCTCGCGTCTCCCACCTTCGCGTAGGATGAGAACAGCTGGTTCGCCAGATCCTGATGATCCTCACGGGTGTAACCGGCACCGATACCATCCTTCATCAGACGGGACAGGGACGGCAGCACGCTGATAGGCGGATAAACAGCCTGTCCGTGCAGCTCACGATCCAATACGATCTGACCCTCGGTGATGTAACCGGTCAGGTCCGGAATCGGGTGGGTAATATCGTCGTTGGGCATAGTCAGAATCGGAATCTGTGTCACAGAACCGTTGACGCCCTCTACGATACCGGCACGCTCATAGATGGTAGCCAGCTCGCTGTATAAGTAGCCCGGGTAACCCTTTCTGGACGGAATCTCTCCCTTAGAGGAGGATACCTCACGCATGGCCTCCGCGAAGGAAGTCATATCCGTCAGGATAACCAGGATGTGCATATTGCACTCAAAAGCAAGGTACTCGGCAGCGGTCAGAGCCACACGCGGTGTAATCAGACGCTCTACCACCGGGTCATTTGCCAGGTTCATAAACATGGTAACGTGCTCGGAAGCTCCGCTCTCATCAAATGCGCGGCGGAAGAAATCCGCTACGTCGTGCTTCACGCCCATAGCTGCGAATACGATACCGAACTGCTCATCGGAATCATCACCCAGGGAAGCCTGCTTTACCAGCTGTGCTGCCAGCTGATCATGGGGCAGACCGTTTCCGGAAAAGATCGGAAGCTTCTGTCCACGAATCAGAGTAGTCAGACCGTCGATAGCGGAAAATCCGGTACGGATGTAGTTACGCGGATACTCACGGGTTACCGGATTCAGCGGCTGTCCGTTGACATTCCGGTGAATATCGGAGACGATCTCGCCCAGACCGTCGATGGGCTGTCCGATACCGTTGAAGGTACGGCCCAGGATCTCCGGGGAAAGGGCAATCTCCATGGGATGGCCGGTCAGCTTGGTGTGGGTATTGCGAAGAGACATATTGTCCGTTCCGCCGAACACCTGGATAACCGCCTTATCCTTATAGCACTCGATGATACGGCCCAGCTCTTTCTTATTGCCGTCCACCGTAATCTCTACGATCTCCTCGTAGGACGCGTTCTGTACGCCTTCCAGGGCAATCAGGGGGCCGTTGATTTCACTTAAGCCTAAATATTCAATTGACATTTTCTCTTCCTCCCCTTACGCGTTCTTTTCCAGTACGCGATCGTAGAACTCATCGATCGCTTTCTTGTAATCGTCGAACATCTCCAGATGGTCGTTGGGCACATCATACTTGATGGCAATGACCTTCTCGAAGATATTTTCACGCTTCAGCACGGACATGGGCATGCCCTGTGTAATCAGCGCCTTGGACCTGTCATAGAGATAGAGAATGATCTCCATCATCTTCATCTGCTTTTCCATGGGGACACAGGTATCATCCGGATGGAACGCATTCTGCTGCAGGAAGCCCAGACGAACCACTCTGGAAATCTCCAGAACCAGCTTCTGATCATCCGGAAGGACGTCACTGCCGATCAGCTTTACAATCTCCATCAGACTGCTCTCCTGGTTCAGGATGACCATCAGACGGTTTCTACAATCCATGAAATCCTTTGCCACATGGTCCTTGTACCAGGGCGCCAGATCGGATACGTACTCACTGTAGCTGCTGAGCCAGTGAATAGCCGGGAAATGACGGGCGTATGCCAGAGACTTATCCAGTCCCCAGAAGCAGCGGACGAAACGCTTGGTATTCTGGGTTACCGGCTCGGAGAAGTCGCCGCCCTGGGGGGATACAGCTCCGATGATGGATACGCTTCCTTCTGTTCCGTTTAAGTTCTGCATCATGCCGGCACGCTCATAGAACGCGGACAGACGGGACGCCAGGTATGCCGGGAAGCCTTCCTCGGCGGGCATCTCCTCCAGACGTCCGGACAGCTCACGAAGAGCCTCGGCCCAACGGGAGGTGGAGTCTGCCATGATGGCTACGTCGTAGCCCATGTCACGATAATACTCAGCTAGGGTAACACCTGTGTAAATACTTGCCTCACGGGCTGCCACCGGCATGTTGGATGTATTGGCAATCAGGGTGGTACGCTCCATCAGGGGGTTGCCTGTCTTCGGGTCAACCAGCTTAGAGAAGTCCTCCAGTACCTGTGTCATCTCATTTCCACGCTCGCCGCAGCCAATGTAAATGATGATATCCGCGTCGGACCATTTCGCGATCTGATGCTGGGTCATGGTCTTACCGGTTCCGAATCCGCCCGGGATGGCTGCAGTACCGCCCTTGGCGATGGGGAACAGGGTATCCAGGATACGCTGGCCGGTAATCAGCGGCTTGGAAGCCGGATAACGCCTGGTGGTCGGTCTCGGCACACGGATCGGCCATTTCTGCATCATGGTCAGTTCTTTTTCGGTGCCGTCGTCCAGCTGCAGTACCGCGATGGTATCACAGATGGTATACTGGCCATCCGGCATAACCTTCGTTAAGGTACCGGACAGGTTCGGCGGAACCATAACCTTATGTGTGATGGCCTTTGTCTCCGGCACTTCGCAGATGATGGAGCCGCCGCTGACACGGTCACCCTCTTTTACGATCATATGCGCGTCCCAGAGCTTCTCTTTGTTCAGGGAATCTACGACGGTACCACGGCTGATATAAGCGCCGCCGATCTTCGCGATCTCGCTTAAAGGACGCTCGATACCGTCGAAAATATTGTGCAGGATTCCGGGAGCCAGATACACGGAAATCGCGTCGCCGGTGGCTTCTACGATCTCGCCAGGCTTGATGCCGGTGGTCTCCTCGAATACCTGAATGGTGGTTCTGTCTTTATCCAGACCAATGACCTCGCCTACCAGCTTTTCCTTGCCTACGTAGACCATCTCAGCCATCTTAAAGCCTGTGTTGCCTTTGATGTATACAACAGGGCCGTTGATTCCATAAATAACGCCTGTTCTATTCATGGTGTGCTCCTCCTTTTAACTGGAAGCTCTCCTTTGCCTCTGCCAGCTTGCTCTCAAAGGAATTATCGATGAGAATATTCCGGCCCGGCAGTACGGCGCGTGTTCCGCCCAGGAAGGAGTATTCGCTGACCGTCACCGGTGCGCCTACTTCTGTCTCAATGCTGAATTTCTTCTGTGCGTCAGACGGATCGATGTAAAGGATAATCTCATCTCCGCCTGCAAATTCTTTTGCGTCACGCAGCTGCTTTATCAGCATCTGGTGATATTCTCTGGTCTCCGCAAAGCGGGACAGCAGATCCTTTACCTCCACAAAAAGCTTTTCTTTCAGTTCATCCTGCTTTTTGCTTAAGGTTCTCTTGATTTCAATCTGTTCCTCGGAGAACTGCTTGTTATTCTCACGTACCAGACGATCGGTCTCGGTCTTGATCTCAAGCTCCTCCTGACGACGCTTCTTCTCCTGATGCTCCTCAAAAATCTTCCGCATGGCATCCGTATATTCGCGGATCATGGCGTCGCTTTTATTTCTCGCCTCTTCCATGGCGTAGGTCGTAAAATGCTGCAGTTTTTCTTCTGTCGTCATTGCGATCACCTTCCTTCTTGTTCACTTAAAGCTTGACTCCGATGGCCTCATTTACATAGGAGGTAATGAAATTCTCTCCTCTGGTGGTGCCATGGCGGTCCGGAATTTCAATGAGAAGCGGCAGGCTGCGGCCCTGGCGGGCTTCGGCGATGACCTCCGGAAATTCCTGACCGAACTTCTCCGTCAGAACCACCACAGCGATATCCTTATCTGCCATGGCGCGGTTCAGTTCCGCCTTCAGCTCCTCTTTTTTATGAACGACAGCGCCCTCGATACCTGCCAGGCGCATGCCTGTGCAGGTATCGATATTGTCGCTTATCAAATACATCTTCATATCGATTCCGCCTTTCGGGTCAGAGATTTACAGCTTACCAAGAATCATGAAGGAGATGATCAGACCATACAGAGCGATACCTTCGGCCATAGCTACGAAAATCATGGACTTACCGAAGATGCTCTGATCCTCACTGATTGCACCCAGTGCTGCGCTTGCGGAAGATGCTACTGCGATACCGGAACCGATACCGGAAAGGCTGGTAGCCAGTGCTGCTGCGATGTATCCAAGACCTGTGGACATGCCTGCTGCGGTCTCTGCGGCAGTCTCAGCTGCCTGTACGTTTCCGCCGTATGCAAGAACGGCTGCCAGAGCCAGAGTACCAAAGAAGAAGAAGCAGTTGCATCCAAGGCTTCTCTTATAACGGCTGCGGGAGGGCTGTCCCAGGAAATATGCTCCGAACGGAACCATAATGCTTAAAACAAGAGCTGCAACCAGTAATACTTTCACTAACATAGACATTTTGAATTTCCTCCTTTAAATACCTTTTGTAATAATTTTTATAAATAATTTAAATTATTGCTTCTGTATCTTTATTTCTCGTTCATTCTATAAGGTTTGAACGCATGTCCCGTTCCCTTGTAGAAACGGCTGAATAACTCGTAGTACTCCAGACGAAGTACCTGAATACCTACAATCAGACCCTCCATCGCGCAGACAAAGGCATTGCCCAGTACGATGACAAGCCAGTTGCCGGTAGCGCCGTTCTCAAAGCCTGCCAGCATCAGAACGACCTCCATCATGGCCGCATGGCTGACTGCGAAGGCTCCGATACGGACAAAGGACAGGGTGTTTGAGAAGAAGCTCAAGAGCACCTCAAACATCTCGAAGAAGGTCAGCACCAGATACATGGCCACGCCGCCATCCAACTCTGCTTTCTTCTTCTCCATCCAGGCGGTCAGCGGCTCCTTGAAGGCCATAGCCAGAAGGGGCAGTCCCAGAACCAGTACCATGATAATAGTAGCCGGAAGCGCGTGTCCGCTCATAAAGAGAATCAGGCTTGCTACTACGAAG
>CAKROP010000010.1 GCA_934373375.1 uncultured Anaerosacchariphilus sp. | reverse complement strand
ATGAGCAGCGGGACAGCTACGGGAAAAAGCAGGCAGCCAGAGCGCAGGAATATATTGAACGCAACTACATGAATTCGGATGTGACCCTGAACTCCGTCTGCACCTATCTGGCCATGAGTACCAGCTATTTCAGCACCATGTTCAAGACACATACCGGAGAGACCTTCATCGAGGCGCTGACAAAAAAGAGGATGGAAAAGGCAAAACAGCTGCTGGAAAATACCTCCAAACGTGCCTATGAGGTAGCTGAAGAAGTGGGATTTTCCGATCCCCATTATTTCAGTGTGGCCTTTAAGAAAGCCACCGGCAAAACCCCGACCGAATACGCGAAGGAGAAACGGAAGAAATGAAAAAGAATCTGCTGACGCGGTTCCGCAGTATCCGTACTTCGATTATAGTGGTATTCAGTGTGCTGATTGTCTTTTCCCTGCTGACCTATCTGGTGATTTCCCTGCGGTATACGGAAAATACGGTTCTGAAGAATTCCAAGGCCTATACCTCGCAGCTGATTGGCCAGGTAAACAACGACATTGATTCTTATATCAATTATATGGAAAATATTTCCTATATCGTATCCAGTAACTATGATGTCCGGGATTATCTCTTCACGGAAAATTTGAGCGACGAGCGCGCGAGGCAGCTGCGGGAGCGTATTACTACCGTATTTAAGACTGTGTCGGATACCCGCGGGGATATTACGAATATCGCGTTACTGCCTCAGGATCGGGATCCGGTCATCAATGACGGGGACGCGGAGCTGAATCCCTATACGAAGGTGAGCGCCATGTCCTGGTATCAGGAGGCGCTGGAACTGAACGGACAGGCAGCTATCTCATCCTCGCATGTGCAGAACGCGGTGCGGGATAAATACGACTGGGTGGTGACCTTAAGCCGGAGCATTACCAACAAGGCGAATCCCGGCGTCTGCGGCGTATTTTTCGTGGATTTGAATTACAACTCCATCCGGGAGCTGTGTGAACGCATCAGCCTGGGCAATAAGGGCTATATCTATATCCTGGATAAGGACGGAAGTATTGTCTATCATCCCCAGCAGCAGCTGATCTACAGCGGTATGAAGCATGAATTGATTTCCGAGGTCATGGAGAGCACAGACTCCTCTTTCCTGACAGAGGATGGAAAGCTATACACCATTTCCCGGTCGGAGGCCACCGGCTGGATCGTGGTGGGCGTTTCCAGCGTGGCGGAGCTGATGGCAGACGCGGACGCGGCGCGGCTGATTTATGTGGTTATGGCGCTGCTGCTTTTTACCGTGGCGCTGACATTGGCCTACCTGCTTTCCAGCGAAATTACCCGGCCCATTAAGGGACTGGAGCGCTCCATGAAGGAAGTGGAGCGGGGCAATTTCAGTAATGCGGCCCTGGCAGTGCGGGACAGCAATGAGATTGGCTCCCTGACCCGCAGCTTCAATATTATGACCGAGGAAATTCAGAACCTGATGCGGCAGAGCGAGCAGGAGCAGCGGGCCAAGCGCAAGTACGAGCTGAAGGCGTTACAATCCCAGATTAGCCCTCATTTTCTGTATAATACCCTGGATTCCATCATCTGGATGGCCGAGTGGGGCAAAAACAAGGAAGTTGTAACCATGACGTCGTCCCTGGCGCGTCTGCTGCGTCGGACCATCAGCAACGAACAGGAGCTGGTGACCATTGGCGAGGAGCTGGACTGCACCGAGGCATATCTGACCATTCAGAAAATGCGGTATAAGGATAAACTGGAATATTCGATTTCGGTAGAAGAAGACATAAGAGAGGAAAAAATTGTAAAACTCCTTTTGCAGCCGCTGGTAGAGAATGCCATTTATCACGGTATCAAATATAAAGAAGGAAAAGGCATCATTGAAATCCGCGGTTTCCGAACCGGCGGCCTCATACAGCTGGAGGTGGAGGACGACGGCATCGGCATGGACGCGGAGGCGCTGGCCCATATCTTCGAAAAACACATCCGGGATACAAAGTCCAACGGCGTGGGCGTCTCCAATGTAAATGAACGGATCCGGCTGTTCTACGGCCCGGAATACGGGCTGCGTTTTGAGAGCGAGCCGGGACAGGGAACCAGGGCCATTGTGGTGATTCCGGCCGGAAAGGATGTGACGGCAGTTGAAAATGAGTAAAAAACGGGCACGGATGCTTCTGGCTGCCGGCACGGCCCTGATTGTGCTGGCCGGCGGCCTCTGGTACTGGAAAAAGGCCCGGGACGCTGCGCGCCCGTTGGATATCGTGCTGATACAGAAAGCCCTGGATGATACGGATTTCTGGACTTCCGTGTATCAGGGCGGGGAGACCGCAGCAGAGGAATATAATGTGAATCTGACTGTCATGGGTCCGGAAAATGAGCGTGAGGTGGATACGCAGAACCAGATGATTCTGGACGCCATTGCGTCGAAGCCGGACGCTATCGTGCTCTGCCCCAGCAGTACGGATCAGACCGCAGCATATGCGGAGCAGATCGAAAAAGCAGGAATCCGGCTGGTGTTGGCAGACTCCACCATGGATGAGCCCATGGGCAGCGCAGTGGTGGCCACCGATAATTATGAGGCCGGTTATAAGCTGGGCAGCTATATGAAGCGGTTTGTGAAGGAGGACAGTGTCATTGGAATCGTGGGGCATGTGAAGGGCAGCTCCACGGCGGTGGGACGGGAGGCAGGCTTTCGCGCAGGTCTGGGTGACGCCGGCTCACAGGTGGCGGAGATTGTATTCTGCGATTCTGATACAGATAAAGCCTATGAGCTGACGAAAGAGCTCCTGAAGAAATATCCGGCGATGGATCTGATTGTAGGAACGAATGAATACTCCGCCGTGGGAGCGGCCCGGGCAGTCCGGAATCTTGGGAAAACCGATATGGTCCATATGGGCAGCATCGACAGCTCCATCGAGCAGATTCAGTTCCTGGAATCCGGCGTTTTCGACGCGCTGGTGGTCCAGAAGCCCTTTAATATGGGATATCTGGGCGTAGAGACCGCCGTCCGCGTGACGCGGGGCGAGAAGACGGAGAAAAGCATTGACTCCGGCTCCGAACTGATTACCAAAGAAAATATGTATACCGAGGAGAATCAGAAGCTGCTCTTCCCGGTGGCGAAATAGAGATTTAACGGGCCCGGCACGTATGTGCCGGGTTTGTTGGATCTTTGTTTATGTTGGAAAATGGTAGATTTTTACCATATTCGCGTTGATTTAAAGAAGATTTTCAACTTTTCCAAAAAGATTTTCTATTACTTTATTCATATTTTGGACATATAATAGTCATAGATTGACAGAGCGGACAAGACTTAAGAGACGGTTGTTCCGTTCCTTTTGTCTCTTTATGGGGTGAGGCATGAGGGGCAGTCAGAAGTTAGGAGGAAGGAAAGTGGAGAAGATAAAAGAAAATGCGTTCGTCAAAAAGATTGGCTTTAACACATTGGTTCTGCTGTGTGTTATGGTGGTGCTGTACATACTGTTTGCCATTGCGACGCCGCTGATTAAGACAAATGCAAGCTTCGTAAGTTATTCTCGAATCGTAAGTGCTCTGAACTACGCTTACTTTTTAGGATTTCTTGCACTGGGTGTAACATTCGTAATTGCGACCGGAGGAATCGATTTTTCAATCGGACCGGTTATGTTCTGTTCAGCACTGATTTCAGGATATATGCTGACCCTGAAGGGTGTACCGCTTCCGGTATGTCTGCTGGTAAGCATCCTGGTAGGAACCATCTTCGGTATCATCAATGGTTTCCTGGTAGCTTACGCAGGATTGCCCTCCTTCATTACCTCCATGGCGAGCATGATGATTGCGAAGGGCGTCGGCTCCGTATTTACCAAGACACAGTCTGTCAGCTGGCCCCAGTCAGCGGACGCCAACGGCTGGTTCCGTAATCTGGTAAAGATGAAGATAAACGGTACGGATATTCCGACCGGTCTTATCTACCTGATTATCGGCGCGATTATCTGCTCCATTATTTTAAATAAGACAAAAGCCGGAAGATACATTCTCTGTATCGGAAGCAACCGAGAGGCGGTTCGCCTGTCCGGTGTAAATACAAAGAAATGGGAAATGCTTGCCTACATCATCTGTGGCCTGCTGGCAGGACTTGCAGCTATCTTCTATGTAGGAGCATACACCACCGTTCAGCCGGGTCTGGGCGATACCTTCAACAACGAGGCAATCGCAGGCTGCGTAATGGGCGGTACCTCCATGACCGGTGGAGTGGCATCCATCGCCGGAACTCTGGTAGGAGTTCTGATTATAGCCCTTCTGCAGGAGGGAATCCTGGCTATGGGATTCCAGATCAATTATCAGTATATCATTACTGGTATCATCGTACTGGTGGTTGTTTACGCTGACCTTAGAAGCCGGCGCAGACGGAATTAATCGGAAGGGGGAAGCGAAAAATGGGTGACGTAATTTTAACCATGAAGGGAATTGACAAGTCGTTCCCCGGCGTACATGCGCTGGATCACGTAGACCTGGAGGTCCGCAAGGGAGAGGTTCACGCCCTGATGGGTGAGAACGGAGCCGGCAAGTCAACTCTGATGAAGGTTCTGACAGGTATTTACCATAAGGATGCGGGAACCATTACCTATGAGGGTAAGGAAGTAGAATTCACCAATCCGAGAGAGGCCCAGGATGCAGGTATCGTTATCGTGCACCAGGAGCTGAACATGATGGGTCATCTGACCGTAGCTCAGAACATTTTTATCGGACGTGAGTACATGAACGGAAAACTCATCGACGATAAGAAGATGAATGAAGAAGCAAAGAAGCTGTTCGACCAGCTTGGTATCAATATCGACCCGAAGGAGACCATGAGCCGCCTGACAGTCGGAAAGCAGCAGATGTGTGAGATTGCAAAGGCTATCTCCCACGAAGCGAAGGTTATTATCTTCGACGAGCCGTCAGCAGCGCTGACAGAGGCGGAGATCGAGGAGCTGTTCAAGATTATCCGGGACCTGCGCGATAAGCAGATGGGTATCGTATATATCTCACACCGTATGGACGAGATTAAGGTTATCACAGACCGTGTAACCGTTATGCGTGACGGCGGATATGTAGGAACCCTGATTACCAAGGATTCCACCAAGGACGACATCATCAACATGATGGTTGGCCGTGTGATCTATGAGGATCCGAAGACAGAAAGCCAGGTTGCGCCGGACGCGCCGGTGGTCCTGAAGGTAGAGCACCTGAATGCGGGAAGAATGGTAAAGGATGTAAGCTTCGAGCTTCACAAGGGCGAAATCCTCGGCTTCTCCGGACTGATGGGAGCGGGCCGTACCGAGACAGCCAGAGCGCTGTTCGGAGCAGACCCGAAGGACAGCGGCGATATCTATGTCAATGGACAGAAGGTCGATATCAAGACTCCGCAGGACGCTGTTAAATGTGGTATCGGATACCTTTCCGAGGACCGTAAGCGTTTCGGTATCGTAGTAGACAAGACAGTAGCTGAGAACTCCACCATGGCTTCCATGGAGAACTTCATGAAGGGTATCTTCATTGATAAGAAGAAGGAGAAGGATACAGCGCAGGAATATGTAGAGGCCCTGAAGACCAAGACCCCCAGCGTGGATCAGCTGGTAGTCAATCTGTCCGGAGGAAACCAGCAGAAGGTGGTTATTGCCAAGTGGCTGGTAAGAAACTGCGACATCCTGATTTTTGACGAGCCTACCAGAGGTATTGACGTAGGCGCGAAGAGCGAGATTTATCACCTGATGAATGAGCTGGTAGCGGAAGGAAAATCCATTATCATGATTTCTTCAGAGATGACAGAGATTCTGCGAATGAGTGACCGTATCGTAGTCATGTGTGAGGGAAGAAAGACCGGCGAGCTGGGAATCGAAGAAGCCACACAGGAGCGGATCATGCACGCGGCAACGCTTAGAAATTAGGAGGGAATAAGACAATGACAGACAAGAAAAACGGAAATGCTTTTACAAACAATCCGCTTGTGAGAGCGATTGGTGTACAGAAAATTGTCGTCGTGATTGTGCTGATTGCCCTGATAGCGTTCTTCAGCGCGGTAAGCCCCTCATTCCGGCAGTATTCTACACTGTTAAGTATCATGGATTATACATACTACCTGGCATTCCTTGGAATCGGCGTAACCTTCTGCCTGATTACAGGCGGTGTTGACCTTTCCATCGGAACCGGTATGTTCTGCTACGCACTGATTGGCGGATACCTGATTACACGTCAGGGAATGCCGGTTATCGTAGGTATTCTGGCAACCCTGATTTGCGGTCTGGTAATGGGAATTATCAATGGACTGATTGTTTCCAAGGGCGGACACGCTCCGTTCCTGGCAACCCTCTGTACCATGATGATTGCCAGAGGTCTGGGCGCTATCGCTACCGGCGGAGCCAGTGTAACCTGGCCGGGCGCTACCGCACCCAACGGCTGGACCAGAAGCCTGTTCAAGCTGACAGTAGGCGAGACCAAGCTTCCTCTGGGCTTCCTGTGGGTCATGATTCTGGCAGTGGTTATGAGCATCGTGCTCAATAAGACACGTACAGGACGTTACATCATCGCAATCGGAAGTAACAAAGAGGCAACCCGCCTGTCCGGTATCAACGTAGCAAAATATCAGACCATGGCGTATATATTCTCCGGTATCTTTACAGGACTTGCAGCGCTGGCTTACAGCTCCGCATTCCAGTCCATGGCGCCCGGCGGCGGCGGTGGTGTAGAGCTGAACGCTATCGGCGGAGCTATCATCGGAGGAACCTCCATGAGCGGTGGAGCCGGAAGTATCTCCGGTACTATCCTGGGAGTATTCATTATGTCCGTACTCCAGACAGGACTTCCGCTTATCGGACTTCAGGCAAACTATCAGCAGATTATCATCGGACTGGTACTGATTGTAGCTGTTTACATCGACGTACTGAAGAATAAGAAGCTGGATAAGTAAAGGAAATTCAAAACAATATAACGATGTGTACTGCGGCGAGCAGTTCATATAAAAAAGAATCCAATAAGGAGAACTTAATAAAAGGAGGATTTTTACATGAAAAAGAAGGTATTGGCAGCAGTTCTTGCAGCAACGATGGTAGTTGGACTGACCGCATGCGGCGGCTCCAAGGATACCACCACCACAACACCTGACGCAGCAACTGAAGAGACCACAGACGACGCAGCAGCAGCTCCGGCAGCTGACGCAAGCGGAATGTCTTTCGAGATCGTTTCCAAGGGTCTGCAGCATCAGTACTGGCAGGCAGTTAAGAAGGGTGTTGAGCAGAAGGCTGCAGAGCTCGGAGTTACTGTTAACTTCGTAGGTCCGGACAGTGAGTCCAACATTTCCCAGCAGGTTCAGCAGCTTGAGAGTGCTCTGAACGCTAACCCGACAGCAGTTGGTCTGGCAGCTCTGGATACAGAGTCCGTTAAGGATCTGCTTCAGAAAGCAAAAGACAGCAACATTCCGGTAGTCGGATTTGACTCTGGTGTTCCGGGCGCTCCGGAAGGATCCGTACTTGCAAACTGCTCTACTGACAACTACGCAGCAGGCGCTCTGGCAGCAGAGAAGGTTTACGAGGCAGTTAAGGATCAGGTAGCTAACGCAACCGCTCCGGTTCGTGTTGGTGTTGTAGCTCAGGATGCTACCTCCGAGTCCGTTATCAACAGAGGTCTTGGCTTCATCGACAAGTTCGCTGAGCTGGCTAAGGCTGATGGCAAGACTTCTAACGTAGTTGGAAACGACAAGTACATCGCAGACTCCAAGGCTGAGAAGACCGATGGCGCTGACGTTGTTATCGATGTTCGTGTACCGGCAAGCGTTACCTCTGAGCTGTCTGCAGCAGATGCAACCGCTCTGATGAACGAGAAGGATACTATCGCAATCTACGGCTCCAACGAGCATTCCGCAAACGCTATCATCACCGCAAACGAGAACCTGAACAAGTGCGGCGTTGGCGAGGGCAAGATCGTTGCAGCAGGCTTTGACTCTGGCGCAGCTCAGATTCAGGCAGTTAAGGACGGCGTTCTGCTTGGTTCCATTACTCAGGCTCCGGTAGCTATGGGTGAGACTCTGGTTCAGCTTCTGTACGATGCAGCTTCCGGAAATACCGCAGCTGTTAAGGATACAGATACAGGATGCCAGTGGTATACAGCAGACAACTGCGAGGATCCGGATATCGCACAGAACCTGTACGAGTAATTTCGGTCAGACAGTATATCTGAAAACTAAATAAAATAATGAGGGGCACACCGTCTGGTGTGCCCTTTCTGGAATAACAAGGAAAAGGAGAACCATTATGTTAAAAGGAATTCAGAGTATCTTATCCCCCGAGCTCTTAAAAGTACTTTGTGAGATGGGTCACAGCGACCGCATTGTCATCGGCGACGGCAATTTTCCGGCAGAATCCATGGGAAAAGACGCTATCGTCATCCGCTGCGACGGTCATGGCGTACCGGAGCTTCTGGACGCTATCCTGCAGGTAATGCCGTTGGATACCTATGTGGAGAAGCCTATGAACCTGATGGAGGTTATGCCGGGCGATCCCGTAGAGACTCCCATCTGGGATACCTACAAAGAAATTGTGGCAAAGCATGATAAGCGCGGCGCTGCCTGCGTCGGCAATATCGAGCGCTTCCAGTTCTACGAGGAGGCGAAGAAGGCTTACGCTATCATCGCTACCGGCGAGAGCGCGGTTTACGCGAATGTGATGCTTCAGAAGGGCGTAGTCATTAATTAAAGTATAATTTTCGTTATTGTTCACATTCACTGTTCCGCGAGGTGTTTTGGCATGTATACGCCAAAATCCCGAGTTATATCAGCGCGAAATTACGAAGTAATTTCTGTGCATCGCGTAGCGTGTTACTGTGTAAACAGTAACAAAAATCTTAATATTTTCGGTATTTTCAGGGATATGCCTTGCGGCATATCCCTTTTTAAGTTATACTTTACTGCGTGTTATGAGAAGAAATGGGGACATTATGAAAAAATGGAAGAAGTGTCTGTCCGCATTACTTTGTGCGGCGGTTCTGTTCCCGGGCAGCGAAGCGCTGGCTTCAGAAGGCGATCCGGAGCTGGAGAAAGAGCTGGCGCAGGTAATGCCGGAGAAAGATGAGTGTATGTTTGAAGATGGCGATGTAGTCGGCTTTATCGGCGACAGCATTACCCAGGTGGAATATACGGGCATCAGTTATCAGGAATTTATTTACAATTATTATATTACACGGCATCCGGACTGGAAACTGGAATTCCGGAATCTGGGAACAGCTTCCTATATGGCGGCAGATGCGGTCCGTCTGTACAGTGACAGCGCAGTGGTGACAGATAAGGCCATCGACGGGATCAATAAGGCGGTCATTATGTTCGGTATGAACGAAGCCTTGCATAACTGGTCGGCCAAGCGGTATATTCAGAGTATTAACCAGCTGATTGAGCTGCTGAATGACCGGGGAATTACCAACGATCAGATTATTCTGGTGGCGCCTACGCCTTACGACCAGACCCGAAGCTCCAATTATGATGAAAATGGTAAGCAGAAGGATGACACCGATGATTTGCTGAGTGAATACACCGGAGAACTGAAGATTCTGGCGGACGAGCTGGGAACTCACTATATTGATTTGCATACGCCGATGCTCTGGGTTACGAAGATCGTGCAGGGGCGCATCCCGGATGACACGCTGACAGTCACGGACAATGTACATCCCAATGCCATGGGAAATACGATCGCCGGCTTTTTCTTCCTGTACCAGCAGGGAGCGGATAAGGAAGTGGCATCCGTGGAAGTGGGTGAGGATGAGACGGCAGTGACCCGAAATGCCACTGTGACGAAGCTGAAGCGAAAAGGAGAGCGCTATGTGTCCTTCCGCTATCAGCCACACAGTCTTCCGATGGCAGTGACCTATGAATTTAACGAGGCGAGTCAGTATTTTGAAATTGTTGATGAGATAAGTTGGGAAAACCTTCAAGTAGCCGGTCTACATCCGGATGTGACCTACCGGGTTTATATGAATCGGATTCTGGTGGGACAGTACAAAGGTTCTGAACTGGCGCAGGGCGTCAATCTTACGAATCTGGACTGGAATCCCGGCCAGGAAGCAGCCAAGCAGATGGAGACATTGAATCAGAGCTGGCACACCAATTCATCGGATTACCGGGCAGTGGTCAGACAGGCCATGAAGGGAAAGGCTGCGCAGGCGGATGTGGATGCCGCTTACGGTACGTGGAGCGGAACCACAGCGGCACTGATCGGACAGATGTATGACATCGCCGGAAAAAGTGTGGAACACACCAGAATCGTGGAAATTGTAAGTGAAGATTATCATGTCTGGATGGGACAGGAAATCTGGCAGTGGATCGTGGCGGCAGTGGCAGTCATAGCGAGCACGGGGGGATTTATCCTATGGAGAAAGAGACGGAGACGTCTTCGGAAAGAACAGGAGAATGGAAGATGAAAAAGCTTGTAGCAATGTTGTGTGTGGCAGGGCTGCTGACCGGATGCGCGGTGAGTGGCGAGAAGAAAACAGATGAGGTAAAGCCGGAGGCTCCGGCGCAGGCCGAGGAAACGAAAGAAGAGACAGCGAAGCCGGAGGAAAAGACGGAGACCGCTGCGGAGACAGAGAACGAAGGTGACGAGCAGGTTATGCCGGAAAACTTCCGGGAGCTGTTCGCGATAGAAGCGGAAGGCATTGATTATCTGTCGGTGGAAGGGATCGAGGTGCCGGAGGGCACTGCTATTTCTATGATTGGAAAGGATTCCGCAAGCGGCTTCTGGAAGCGTGTAAAAGCAGGAGCGGAGCAGGCGGTGACGGATATCAATGAAGCGCTGGGTTACACAGGAAACGCCAAAGTGAAGCTGACCTACGATGCTCCTTCCAAGGAGAATGTGTCCGAGCAGATCGACATCATTGATCAGATGCTGGACAAAAACCCGGACGCCCTGATTGTGGGCTATATTGACGTGAATTCCGGCAAAACCCAGCTGGAGCTGGCAGAGGCCAACGGCGTACCGGTGTTTGCGGTGGATTCCAGCATCCAGAATTCCCTGATTGAGACGGAAACCAAGACTGATAATTACAAGGCGGCGGCTGAAGCGGCAGACAGACTCTGTGAAGCCATCGGAGATTCCGGTGAGGTGGCGCTTCTGGTACACAGCTCCGAGACCGAGACCGGTATCGAGCGTGAGAAGGGCTTCCGCGAGGAAATCGAGCAGAATCACCCGAATGTACAGATCATAGATACGACTTATGTAAACGAGGATGAGCGCAGCGCCGAGGAGATTGTGGCGGCTGTCATGGCGGAACACCCGGATCTGAAGGCATACTTTGGAACCAATGATAATGTGACCCGTGTGCTTGCCACCGTGGTATCTAAGTTTGCGCCGGAAGGACAGAGCGTACTGGCCGCAGGCTTTGATACCTCTGCCAAGCTGGTGCAGGCTGTGAAGGACGGCACATTGACAGGCGTCATGGGCCAGGATGCCTTTGGCATGGGCTATGCCTGTGCCGTATCCGCGCTCCGCTCCATCGCGAGTCTGGACAATGCTTCCGTAATCGAGCCGGGTTACTACTGGATTAACGCGGAAAATGCGGATGACGCCGTAACCCAGATGCTGACTTATAAATAGAATCATACAGGAAATATTAATTTTTCCATTTCTTTCGAAACTCCGAGGCGGTGATTCCCTCGGAGTTTTTAAATTGGCGGTTCAGGTAGCTGGCGTCATAGAAACCGCAGCTGCGGGCAATCTCATCCAGAGTCAGGGCAGAGAAACGTAAGAGCTTTTTTGCCTGGGTCAGCCGCCGGGAGATGACATACTGGTTCAGCGTGGTTCCATAGTACTGGTGAAATTCCCGGGACAGATGATATTTACTGATAAAGAACCGCTCCGAAAGCTCGTCCAGCGAGAACTTTTCCGTATAATGCTCGTCCAGATATTTTCTTACCTCAGTCATCTTCAGGCGGCCCGGGTATTTTTCTTCCCTGGATTCTGTAATGTCCTGCAATAAAATGGACAGAATATCTACAATCAGACGGGCTGAATTGATCTCCGTCTGAAAATCGGAATTTTCATTCAGCTCCAGAAGTCCATCCAGCTTCTGCCGCAGCGTGGGAAAATCAGCCGGCATGAAAGCCGGCGCACTGTTGGCCGCGAAATACTGATAATATTCCCGGGAGGAGGAGCCGTTAAAATGCACCCAGATGAGCTCCCAGGGATCATTTGCACTGCTCTGGTGATAATAGGGCACCATGCAGTCGATGAAAAAACAGGAGCCCTTATGCAGCTCATAAATCGTACCGTCATACATGAGCACACCGCTGCCGGAGAGCACCAGCACCACCAGATAGGATTCCAGATTCTTACGGCTGGCCACGTGGCTTTCACGAAGCTTCAGGTAACCGGTTTCCTGCACATAGAAAAAGGCCGAGCGGGCGAAGGCGCTGGGCGTCTGAATCCGCCGCCTGGAGCTTTCCAGGTAGGAATCCGGGAATTTGTCAAAATAGTTTTTCATGGGAAATGACCTCCTGAACAGGGAACAGTAAACAGCAATAAAATACCTATTTGCGGCAATATCCTCACTTGTTAAGTATAATATACAGGTATATACTAGCAAAAGCAAGAAAAAGATAAGAAGAGATGTAGACAAAATAATACATATTCAGATGCTTTTGAAGCAGGAATGCAAGAAAGCGTGAGAGTGTAATCTGGCAAAGGAGAAGCTGTATGTACTACGTATTACTGTCCGGAGGCTCCGGAAAACGGCTCTGGCCCCTGTCCAACGACGCACGGCCAAAGCAGTATCTGAAGGTAGTTAATAAAGAAAATAATTCCATGGATCGCTGTTCTATGCTCCAGAGAGTCTGGGAGCAGCTGGGCGAAGCCGGAATCGCCGGACAGGCTGTCATCACGGCAGGCCGGGAGCAGGTGGAGCTGATCAAAAGCCAGGTGAAAGAGGCGCAGATCGCGGTGGAGCCGGGGCGCCGGGATACCTTTGCTGCTGTGCTGCTCTCCTGCGCCTGGCTTCTGAAAAACGGAGCGTCACGGGAAGACTATGCAGCGATTATGCCGGTGGATCCCTACACCGAGGGCAATTATTTTGAGACTGTGAAAAAGCTGGAAGCCGTTATGCGGGAATCCGGCGCGGAGGTGGGACTGATGGGTGCGGCTCCCAGCTACCCTGCCAGCAAATACGGCTATATCCTGCCGGGAGCGAGGAAGGACGGCTGGTTCGAAGTCCGGGGCTTTGCGGAGAAGCCGGACGAGGAAAAGGCTGAGGCCCTGCTGAAGGAGGGCGCATTGTGGAACTGCGGCGTATTCTGCGTGAAAATCGGGGATATCTTGAAGCGCACCGGGACGTACGGTGTACCGGAGGATTACGATGCCCTCTGCGCCGCCTACGAAAGTCTGCCGAAAATCAGCTTCGATTACGAGGTGCTGGAAAAAGCGGAGCATCTGGCCGCTGTAGAATTTGACGGGTACTGGAAAGATCTGGGAACCTGGGATGCCCTGGCAGACCAGATGAGCACCGACACCATCGGAAATGTAGTCATGGACGACACCTGCGAGAATACCCAGGTCATCAACGAACTGAAAATGCCTGTGGCGGTCATGGGAACCCGGGATCTGGTGGTGGTGGCCGCCCAGGACGGCATTCTGGTAGCAGATAAAAGCCAGACCGCCAATGTGAAGGCCGTTGCGTCAGCCTTTGATACGAAGCCCATGTTTGAGGAACGCCGCTGGGGCACCCTGGAGACCCTGGATGATACCGAGAGCCAGGGCCAGACAACGTTGACCCGGAAAATCTGCATTTATGATGGAATGACATCCAGTTATCACTACCATGAGCACCGGGATGAGATCTGGACGGTTCTTCGGGGTACCGGAGAATTAATTCTGGAGGGCACGAAGATTCCCTTAAGCCAGGGAAAGGCCGTCTGTATCCGCAAAAATCAGCGGCACGCAGTCAAGGCCTTCCATGATTTCGAGTACATTGAGATTCATGTGGGAACCAGCAGTGGAAATGAGGATATTAACCGCATCACCTTTAACTGGGATGAAATCGAATTAAGCCATATTTTATAGACAGAGGAGAACAAAGATGAAAAAGACAGCGTTAATCACAGGAATTACAGGACAGGACGGCTCCTATCTGGCGGAGCTTCTGCTGGAGAAGGGTTATGAGGTATACGGCTTATTTCGTCGTGGCTCCACCAACACAGCCGAGCGGATCGAGCATCTGTTAAAGGAGCGGGAAGCGAAAGGCGACGGCCTGCATCTGGTGTATGGTGACATGACAGACTCCATGAATCTGGTGCGTCTGATGCTGGAAATTAAGCCGGACGAAATCTATAACCTGGCGGCCCAGTCCCATGTGGCAGTTTCTTTCGAGGAGCCGGAATACACAGCCAACGCGGACGGTATCGGTGTGCTGCGGGTGTTGGAGGCAGTTCGCATTGCGGGCCTTGCGAAGACCGCCCGCATTTACCAGGCGTCTACTTCCGAGCTGTTCGGCAAGGTGGAGGAGATTCCCCAGAAAGAGACCACCCCGTTCCATCCCCGTTCCCCTTACGCAGTGGCAAAGATGTATGGCTACTGGATCACGAAGCATTACCGGGAAGCCTATGGCATGTTTGCGGTAAATGGTATTCTGTTCAACCATGAATCCGAGCGTCGGGGAGAGACCTTTGTAACCAGAAAGATTACCCTGGCCGTGGCCAACATTCTGGCGGGCCGTCAGGAGAAGCTGTACCTGGGCAATCTGAACGCCAAGCGTGACTGGGGCTACGCAAAGGATTATGTGGAGTGCATGTGGATGATTCTGCAGCACGATACGCCGGAGGACTTCGTCATTGCCACCGGAGAGACACGTACCGTTCGTGAGTTCACGGAAGCGGCCTTTGCCCATGCGGGCGTACAGCTTCGCTGGGAAGGCGAGGGCGTGGACGAGAAGGGCATCGACGTGGCGACAGGCCGGGTGTTGGTGGAGGTATCGCCGGAGTTCTTCCGTCCGGCGGAAGTGGAGCTGCTTCTGGGCGACCCGACCAAGGCGCGTGAGACTCTGGGCTGGAATCCGCGGAAGACCTCCTTTGACGAGCTGGTAAAAATTATGACGGAGCATGATCTGGAGCTGGTGAAAAGCTCCGCCACAGCGGGCGTGTTGAAATAAAAAGATCAGACAGTTAAAATTCATGCAAAGATGGCGAGAAAGTAAATCTGAATGAGAATAATTGTATCGTTGTACAACACATAAGTAAAAAGAAATATATTTTTGAAATTGGTAAAAAGTGTAAGAAGAAAGCAGGGAATATCATGACAGAAATAAAAGGAACTCAGGCAGTCGAGCCCCTCGACCGCAACAAAAAAATCTACGTGGCAGGCCACCGCGGCCTGGTGGGCAGCAGTCTGGTACGCTGCCTTCAGAAAGCCGGATTTAAAAATATCGTAACTCGCACCCACGCTGAGCTGGATCTGACCCGCCAAGCCGATGTAGAGACCTTCTTCACCGAGGAAAAGCCGGATTATGTTATCTTGGCTGCGGCTAAGGTAGGCGGCATCCACGCCAACGACACTTACCCGGCGGATTTCATCATGAAAAATCTGCAGATCGAAACCAACGTCATCGACGCGGCTTATAAAAATCAGGTGCAGAAGCTGCTGTTCCTGGGAAGCTCCTGCATCTACCCTAGAGACTGCCCGCAGCCGATTAAGGAGGAGTACCTGTTAAGCGG
>CAKROP010000009.1 GCA_934373375.1 uncultured Anaerosacchariphilus sp. | reverse complement strand
AGGCTAATCGTAGCCTTGGACTGGTTGCCCATGTAGATATCTTCTTTCTGGAACTTGATCAGCTCGTTGACCTTCTCGTAAGCAATGGACGTGCCCTTGCCGAGGTTGAACTGGCCCAACTCATCCTGGGTAATCCAGATACCGCGGGAAGCGAGCAGCAACTCGATGCCGAGGATCTTCTCGAGGTTCTTGATGACGAGCTTGGTCTTGCGCGCAGCCCACGGAGCCATGGAGACGTGGTCTTCCTGGTTCGCCTTAGTCGGGATGTTGTCGCACACGGACGGGAACGCCAGCGTCTTGTTCTCGGAGGCCAGAGCGGAGGTGGAGCAGCAGATGATGTTGTATCCGTAGTTCAGGCCGATGGGCTCACCGGCGAGAGCCAGAGGCAGACCGTAGCTGATGGTCGGGTCGCACATCGTGAAGCAGCGGCGGTCGGATACGTTGCCGATCTCGACGAGGGACATCGTCAGGATATCCATCGCGAAGCCGGTGGGCTCGCCGTGGAAGTTGCCGCCGGAGAGGAACTCGTAGTGACCGTCGCCCTTGGGGAAGATCAGCGGGTTATCGGTGGCGGCGTTGATCTCGACCTCGACGAGGTGCTTGACATAGTCAAGGTTCTCGCGGCAGACGCCCTGCACCTGCGGCATGCAGCGGAAGCAGTAGTTATCCTGCACGCGCTCCTGATAGTGCGGATGCATGATGTCGTGCTCGAGGTGGACCTTGCGGGCGTCCTCGGTGACGCGGGTGGAACCCTCGACGAGCTTCATCACGTTGGCAGCGGCCTTGATCTGGCCGGCGTAGGGGCGGGCCTCCTGGATGCGCTTGTCAAACGCGCGGGTCTCGCCGCGGATGGCTTCAAGAGACAGCGCGGTCGTGATCTCGGAGAGCTTGTACAGGCGCTCGGCGTCGTGCACGTTCAGGCACGCCATACCGGCGAACATTGTGGTGCCGTTGAGCAGCGCCAGGCAGTCCTTGGCCTTGAGCTGGAACTCGACGGGGGTAATGCCGGCCTTTTTCAGCGCTTCCTGTGCAGGCATGCGCTCGCTCTGATAGAAGGCCTCGGCCTGGGGCACGCCGATGAGAACGGAGACGATGTGAGCCATGGGGGCAAGGTCGCCGCAGGCGCCCACGCTGCCCTGCCAGGGCACGACGGGATGCACACCCTTGTTGAGCAGCTCGACAAGGCGCTCAACGACGACCGGACGCAGGCCGGAAACGCCGCGGCAGAAGGCGTTCAGACGGACGCACATGGCCGCGCGGACCACTTCCTCGGGAGCCGGATCACCGACGCCGCCGCAGTGGGACAAAACGGTGCGATACTGATGCAGATCGCTCTCTTCGATCGTGACCTTGTGATCCTTGTGCTTGCCAAGGCCGGTGTTGAAGCCGTAAACGGCGGGCGCGTCATCGCGCATCCACTCGCGCTCCATGTAGCCGCGGACTTCCGCGATGTGTGCCATGCAGTCCTTGTCGATCTCGACCTCGTAGCCGTTGCGCGCAACGTTCACGACGTCTTCGATCTTCAGATCTACTCCGTTCAGAATTACTTTGTTCATCGTTCTTTCTCCTTGTTGTATTTTCAGTTTGTATCGCTAACTTGTCTTTTGTGATCCGGCCGCTCAATTCTTTGATGCTTTCAGCTTGGACCAGCAGAGGAATTGATAAACCGCCGTCTGCGTCAGCGCGACCGCCGCACAGACGATAAACAGCATTGTAAACGATCCCTTCTCCACCAGGATCCCCGAAACGACAGCCGCCGCACTGTTGCCCATATAATTGGCAAAGATGCGCATACCGGCGTAGGTTCCGCGGCGGTCAGCCTCGATCGACTGGAGCATGGGGCTGTCCACACTGGTGTAGAGCACGTTGCAGGACGCTGTTCTGAGGAACATCATTGCAACAAATACGCCCGTCGGCGCCGCAGTCATCAGCGCCAGCGCCAAAAACTGCAGGATCAAAGCTGCAATGGAGAGCTTGTGCAGCGCAAAGCGCCGCGAGAGCATCGGCAGCAGCACCAGCATCAGACACCCGACCGCCGAATTGACCATAAACGCAATGCTCACGGTGGTATCCGGCATTCCGTGCCACTCGCGCAGCACAAGGTTCAGCATGCCCGTAGAGAGGGTGAACAGGCCAAACGTCAGGAAACCATAGATGAGATAGCGCGGGATCTTCGGCGAGCGGAGATTGCTCCAAATTCCTTTGAAGTCAAAGCCCGCACCGCCGCTTGCCGCCTGACGCGGCATTTTGCCGCGGAAGACCGACAAGCCCAGGTAAATGACGCCGCAAATCAGCAGAACCCACTGATAGGGATCGCCCTGGCCCTTCATGGAGCCAAAGCAGATCGTACACAGCAGATTGCCTGTAATACTGCCGAGGAAATAATAGATTAAAACGAGGTTGTAGCTGTATTGCCGCTGCGAGTCCTTGACAAGACTCAGCGGCAGGTTGAACTCCATCGCCATCACGCATGCAAGTCCGGCGCAGTAAATCATATGCGCCAGATAGAACAGCGGCAGCTGCCTTGCAAACGAGATCACGATCAGCGCACATCCCATCATCGCAGCGCCCATCGACATCACAAAGGGATAGCCCTTTATGTCGCCGACCCGTCCGACAAAGAACGAAACGATCGCCGTGACGATATAGCCGAGGCTCAGCAGCGCGCCGATCTGCGTGCCGCTTACGCCGCAATAGCTGAGATGGAAGTTCAGCGCAATCGACCACGCGCCCACACACAGTCCGTAAAAGAACTCACTGGCAATGCATATCCTGCCAAGTCTGGGCAGCGAGGATATCGTAATGCGTCCCTGCTCCATGCCCTCAGGAGACGAGCGCACGGGCAATGATGCCGCAGAGGATCGCGCCGCCGTCGGGATATTCCGCAGCGCGCTCGCCGAGCCACTTGGCGCGGCCAGCCGCAGCACGCATACCAGCCGTGGCCTGCGCGGACTTCTCCGCAGTATCGGCGCCGGCAAGGAATGCATCGCGCAGGGACTTGCCCTCTGCAAACGCCGCTTCCACGGTATCAGCCATGGGGCAGAGCGCATCGAGGATCGTCTTATCACCGGGCTTTGCGCCGCCGCGTGCCATCAGCGCCTCCGCAAACAGGCGGAGCATTGCCACGACATCGGCATCCTCAAAGCCGTCTTTGCCCTTGGCAGATTTGGCGATCGCCATAATGCCGGAGGACATCAGCGTACCCATGGTGGAGGGGGCCGCCTTGTTGCAGCTCATCGCGCTCTTCATCAGAAGCTCGCTGATCTGCGTGCCTTCATAAGTATCCGCAGTCTCCTGCACAGCGTGGAAGGCTGCTTCCATGCTCAGGCCCAGATCGCCGTCGCCAGACTTGCCGTCCAACTCGCCCAGATAGTCCTTCTGCGCGTGGATGGCGGCCGCGACCTTGGCGATGACCGCTTTTACATCATTGATCTGATACATGCTTGCACTCCCTTACAGACGGATGAACGGGGTCTTCGCCTCGTCGTCTAGCAGCGTCTTGAATTCGTCGTTCAGCTTCAGCACGGAAACGGAAGCGCCGAGCATCTCAAGAGAAGTGGCATACTCGCCGACATAAACGCGGCCGATCTTGATGCCCTTCTGCTGGAACTTTTCATACAGGTCGGCATACAGCACGTAAAGCTCCTCTTTCGAGGTAGCTCCCAGGCTGTTGACCAGCACTGCGACTTCGTCGCCGGAGGTCAGGGAAAGATCCTCGGTGAGCTTTTCGGTCAGGATACCGGCCAGCTCTTCAGAGGTCTTCATCGTCGTGCGCTCCACGCCGGGTTCGCCGTGGATGCCCATGCCAAGCTCCATCTCGTTGTCCGAGATCTCGAAGATCGGCTTCGGTGCGCCGGGCAGCTGGCAGGAGGACATGGAAAAGCCGAGCGTCGCCACGTTGTCGCACACCTGCACCGCAATATCGCGTACCTCGTCGAGGCTCGCCATACGCTCCGCCTTGGCGCCTGCGATCTTGTAGGGGAAGAAAATGCCGCCGACACCGCGGCGATTCTTGTAGTCAGAGCGCGGCGCGGAAGCCACGTCGTCTGCCGCCTTGACGATCGCACAGGGGATGTCTTCCATATCGAGCATCTCGCTCGCCATATCGAAGTTCATCGAGTCGCCCATGTAGTTGCCGAAAAGGAAAAGCACGCCGGCGTCGCTGTTCGTTGCCTTGGCTGCGGCGACGATCGCATCGCAGCTGGGGGATGTGAACACATTGCCGACTGCCACGCCGTCGCACAGGCCGCGCCCGACGTAGCCCAGGAACACGGGGAGATGACCGTAGCCGCCGCCGGTCACGATGGCGACCTTATCCTGCACCGGTGCATCAGAGCGGACAACTGCGCGCGTGTTTTCCTCGGAAAACTTTAACATATCGCCGTGAGCAAGGACGATGCCTTTCAGGCTTTCATCCACAAAGCTCTCGGGCTGATTCATGATCTTGTTCATAGAAATGCACCTTTCTTGCTGCTTTTCCAGCTTATTTAATATCAGGTGTACCTATCGCCCGCTTGACCGGCAGGCTCTGCGTGTGAAGGTCCGCAGAGCCTGCCGCCTAAGGGGCTGAGGTGAAAATAGCTTTTTCTGGGGGAACGCTTACTGCTTCAGCAGCTCGAGAGCGCGCTGATAATAAGCCTCGTCCTTGCGCGGGAAGGCATTGCCGACGCCCCAGGGCATGTAGTGGTAAACCCAGGCGTAGATGTTGCCGAGGTAGGCGCGATAGCTGTCGAGCAGCGCGCGGAAGGCGGGCTTGTCGATGCTGTCGAGCACTTCGTTGATCTGCTGAGAGAACTCATACTGGCGGTTGAGACCGCAGTACAGGCCGAAGGTGGAGGGCTGGATGACCCAGTATCTCATCATCTTGACCAGCATCTCCATGGTGTACTCTTCCTTCTCAGAGAGCTCATAGAGGAAGTAGCAGTAATCTGCCAGATAGTTGACGTCGCCGCCGCCGAAGACCCAGGTCGTGAAGATCTGGTTGTCGTTGGGGATACCAGCACCGCCCTTGCTCATGCGATATTTGAAAACTTCAGTAACGTCCTGAACCGGTTCAACCGTGGTCTTGGCGACCTCTGCATCGATCTCGGCTTTGATGTTCTGCCATGTGTTCATTATGTTACACTCCTTTGATCTCAGAAATGATGATGTCCTTGGTTCTGCTGGCGCTCTTCCAGGCAGCCTTGCCGGCCTTCTTCAGAGCAGCCATATCCTCTGCGGAAACCTTGGCAAAGGGGATGTATCCGCGGTTGTCCACGCACTCGCCATACTTGACAACGAGCTCGCCGGAGCCGCACTGAGCAGCAGTCAGGAACACAGAGCCCTCTTCGGCGGTATTCATGGCGATCTCCTTGGCATCCTTGATGTCATAGGGCTTCTTGTCAAAACGGACCGTGCGGTCACGCAGCATGTAGCCGCCGACAACCTCGTGACCCTGCAGGACCTTCATGGGAAGATTCTCGCAGAACAGGTCGTAAACGTTCTTGTTCTCGCTGATGGGCTCGCAGTTGACCTTCAAACCGAGGGAAGGCCAGGAAATAACAAACGATTTCATCTTGTATCCCTCCTTGCTCAAATGTTCTTCTCGATGTACGCCTTAGAAGCGGCGCGACCGATCGCTTCGCAATCCTCACGGGTGGGGATCGGCGTAGCCTGACCGATGGCCCACTTGAAGAAGTGGTGGGTCCAGGCATTCATGCTGGAACCATACAGGTAGAGAGAGTTCAGCAGGCTCAGCGCGTCATCCTTGTTGTCCATTTCCTTGACGCAAGCCATCGTCTCTTCAGTGAAGCGGGCATACACGGCATAGCCGCAGAGCTTGACCGCAGCGGTGACCTTGGGCAGCATGACCTCAACGAGCTCCTTGATGCGCTCGAGCGTGAAAGCGGGATCCATGGCCAGCTTGATGATGTTGTAGGTGTTGTAAGCCGCAACGTAACGAGCGGCGGTAGCGCCCTCGAACCAAACGCCGAGCGTGGTCTTAGCCGTGCCAGCGCCGGTGGGGATGATCTCGTACTTGAAGACGCGCTCGATATCTTCGGGAGCTTCGTCAATAATGCGGGTGTTCTCCGCATCGATCTCTTTCTGAAGAACTTTCCAATCCATAGCCATGTTGTTTAGCCCTCCTCAGCAACAAATTCAACGTGGACGATCTTCTTCTCGTTCATGAGGTTCTCCCACAGCTGCTGACCAACTTCCAGAAGGAGCTCTTTGTCCTCGGGGATGACCTCAGCCCAGGTCACATACTCCATCGGCTCGGTGACATAATCGAACTTGCAGCTCAGGTTCGCAACGTTACCGGTCGTCATGAAGAAGGTGAAGCGGCCCTTGTTCATCTGAACGATGTCTTCGAGGGGGCTTTCTTCCTGGATCCAATTGCATTCCTTGCTCATCGGCAGGTTCAGCATAAACAGGGACTGGCCGGCAACGACCGTCTCAGTCTGCACGCAGCGAGTGGGCAGATTGGTCATGAACCAGTCAAAAATTGCCTGGTTGTGCTCAACAGGACCAACGCGAACCTGCTTGCCAAGCTCAGGCCATCTCATGATAAATTTAGTAGACATGAAATCATACCTCCAGTAGTTATGTTGGTGAATTAGATATATATATAACCTATACGTGATAATAAGCTATATAGCACAATTTGTCAAGTAGCTGACCACTCGTATTTTCATCCAAAAATTGACCTTGGCTTTTGTGCGAAACAGCTGTAAAGGAGTCCGGAATGAATAAACGACCATCGGGGGCGCCCGATGGTCGTTGAAAATCCGTATTTGTAAGAAATCGCTGGTTTTTTTACTACGCGTTGTTCTCGCGCAGGAGGGCGAAGCTGTAGCGCTTCTGCAAGCCGATATCGTCGCTGTAGGTCAGGATATGCTGAAGCGACTCGTTGTACGCCGCCGTAGGATCCCTGCGGCAGATCGCATCCACAATGCGGTTGTGCGGCACGGTGCCGTATTTTTTCTCCAGAACCGTGCTCTTTTTGGAGACAAACAGATCCGGATACTCCTGTAGATGATCGAGAATGGAATATTCAAACTGGGACAGGAACTCGTTGTGCGCGTACTTGGCGATCAGCGCATGGATGTGGTTTTCGCCGTAGGCGCAATCGTCAAACGTCAGATCGCCGGAGTCCAGACGCTGCTGCGTGCGCTGCAGATCCTCCAGTTCCTCCTTTGACGCAAATACCGCTGCCAGCTGACCGAGCACCGCCTCAAGAAAGAGACGCGCCTCGAAAAGGTCGCGCTTTTGAAGCGCTTCCGCGCTGATCTGCATCGGGGCAATGCTGATATCCATCGGCTCCTGCACATAGTAGCCCTTGCCCTGGCGAGCCTCGATGATGCCCAGCGTGATCAGGCGGGACACCGCCTCGCGGAGCGTCGGGCGGCTGACGCCCATCATGGCTTCAAGCTCCTTCTGCGAGGGGAGCTTATCCCCCGGCTTGAACCGTCCGGAGGTGATCATCTCGTGGATCTGCTCAGACACCTGCTCCGTTACAGTGATATGCTTCACTTTTGAAAATTCGCGGTCAACTGCCATAGTTTTTCCTCGCTCCCGGAATTGTGGTTCTGCCCGCAAGAGGACTAACATTCCTAACTTATCTATATTTTATATATATATTAGCACACTTGCTCAGCTGTTGCAAGCCATTCTGCGTCAAAATCTGCCTCAAAATCTGTCAAATATGGAAAAAGCCGACATTTCTGCCGGCTTTTTCCATTCATAGAGAGTATGATTCAGTGCAATCGGAATCAGTTGATACCGAGATCCAGACCAGTCAGATCAACAGAGATATCGGTGTTGACGAACTGGCCGTCCTCGCTGACCTTCAGCACGGAGCAGCCGAACGGCTCGATATCGCCCTTCTCATCCCAAACCATGTGGGACTTGAGGGTGCAGCCTTCCTCCATAACGAAGGTGGAGGTGTGGTCGGGGCTGGTGTTCTTAATCCACTGGGCGAGATTCTCTCTGGTAGCGCCTTCGCTCATCGCCTCAGCGATGATCTTGACGATATCGTAGCTGCCGGCGCAGGGCTCGGAAGGAACTTCGTTGGGACGGATCTCCTGGAACTTGGCCATGAAGTTCTTGACGGTCTCACGATCGCTGTAGGGGTTGAACGTAACGCAGATGTAGAGGTTCTGCAGAGCGTCAGCACCGGCGAGGTCGATCATCTGGGAATAGGTCAGAGCGGACTGGCCAACGTGAGGAACGTCGAAGCCCAGAGCCCGAGCCTGCTGGAAGTACAGACCAGCGTCAGCGTGGTCGGCATAGATAACAACGCCTTCGCAGTCAGCCTTCTGGAGCTTGTTGATGATGGTGGAGAAGTCCTTCTCAAGACCGGGGTTGTAAGTCTCGCTGTCCACGACCTCAGCACCGAGGGAGGTAGCAGCAGCAGTAGCAGCCTCGAGGTTGCCCACGCCGTAGTCGTTGTTGGCGTAGATAACGCCGAGCTTCTTGATGCCGAGGTTGTTGACGATCATGGCGACGACCTGGTTGCCGCAGCGGTCATCACGCAGGCCGAGACGGACGAAGTACTCGTAGCCAAGCTCGGTCAGAGTGGGGTTATTGGAGGACGGGCCGATGAACGGCATGCCGGCAGCCTCATAGATGGGAGCGCCAGCGAGGGTGTTGGTGGAACCGCCGTGCGCGATAACAGCGGTGATGGTATCATCATCGCAGAAACGCTGGGCAACGAGAGCAGCCTCAGAGGGGTCGTTCTTGTCGTCCATCTTGACCAGTTCGAGCATCTTGCCGTTCACGCCGCCGTTCGCGTTGACTTCGTCAATTGCGATTTGAGCGCCATCGACCATCAGCTCGCCGTAGGCAGCGCTGGTGCCGGTCAGAGGAGCAGCAATGCCGATGCGGATGGTTTCGCCGCTGGTCTGGTTGGTAGTGTCACCATCGGTGTTGGTCTGGCCCTCGTCGGACGCCTTGTCGCCGCAGGCGACCAGAGCGAACGTCATAGCCAACGCAAGGAACAGTGCAAGGATCTTTTTCATGTTTCTTCTCCTTTCAAAATCAGCAGACACCCGTCTGCAGGGATACAAGGTAATATCCGCTGCGCTTACACCAGATGCTTGCCCCCGTCGATGGGAATTACAGCGCCGTTCATATAGCTGCTGCACCCGGACAGGAACACGATGAGTTCCGCAACCTGCGCAGGATTACCCATGATGATCTCGCGGCCGTTGATCTTAACGGTGTGGGAGTTTTCATCGAGCTGCTGCGCACGGGACTTGAACGCCGAAGAATAATCGCCGCACGCCGAGGTCATGATGGTGGCAGGGCAGAGGGCGGTGCACTGAATGTAGGGAGAAAGCGTGACCGCCATCGTCTCCATCAGCTTCACCAGCCCGACCTTTGCAATGGAATGCGGGATATACTCCGGCCAGTTTTCGTAGTAGGAATCGCCGATCATCGCCATGATGCGCCCGGATTTGTGCTTCATCATCAGCGGCACGGCGGCCTGCGTAAGGAAAAACGCGCCCTTGAGGATGATCTCGTGAGAGCTGTTCCAGACTTCTTCTGTCACAGTCTCAAGGGGACCTTCGTTAAAGTTGCTGGCGTTGTGGATCAGAATGTCCAGACGCCCGTATTCTTCATCGATTGCTTTGACAAGCGCCTGTAGCTGCGGTACGGAGCGCATATTCGCCTCGCAAATCATGCAGCGGCGGCCCATCGCCTCGATCTCTTTTTTTGTTTCCTCCGCTTCGGCAGGCGTTCCCCAATAGCTGATCGCAAGATCTGCACCGGCTTCCGCCAGCGCCATGGAGATCACTTTGCCCACACGGATCGCGCCGCCTGTGACAAGCGCGACTTTACCGTCTAATCTCATTTGTTCGTACGCTCCTTTTTATGGCATCGGCATGATCTCGCCGCCGGAGACATAGATCGTCTGTCCGGTCACGTTCTCCGCCATGGATGAGGAATAGAACGCGATCGCACCTGCGATATCTTCGGGCGAGGTGAACTTGCCGAGCGGACATTTACTGACCGCATCCTCGGAAAAACGCTCCTGCGCCTCGTCGCCCCTGCAGACGACCTTGCCCGGCGCGATCACGTTGACCGTGATGTGATCCTTGCCGACTTCGCCGGCAAGGGACTTGGAAAATGCGTTCATGCCCGCCTTCACCGCGCTGTAGGGCGCGCAGCCCTTGAAGAAGCGGTAAGCCAGTCCGCCGGAAATGTAGATGATCCGTCCGTACTGCTGCTGCTTCATCACCGGCAGCACCGCCTTGCAGATGCAGAAGTAGGACTTCACGGCGTCCAGATGGCATCCCCAGTCCTCCCAGGTCATGTCCGCAACCTCAGTGGGCGCGTAATCGTCTCTGTGGACAAAATCGACTACCGTGTGGACTGCGCCATAGCGTTCCACCACCGCGCGTACCAGCGCGCAGGTCTGATCCTCTTCGCGCACATCGGCCTGCAGAGCCATTGCGCTACCGCCGCTGTGCTCAATATCTGCTACAATGCTTTCCGCCTTTGCACGGCTATGGAAGTAGTGCACCACAACCGTGTGTCCCATGCGGGACAGTGCACGGCAGGTGTCCGCGCCGACCTTACCGGTCGCGCCGAACACAATCGTGACCTGTTTTTCCAAAGCGGGTCACACTCCCAGATAGATTCTGCGGACGTCGTCGTTTTCAGCCATTTCCTTGCCGCTGCCGGTCAGCTCGATCTGGCCGCTGGCAAGCACGTAAGCACGGTCGGAAACGTTGAGCGCCTTGTTCGCGTTCTGCTCGACCAGCAGGATCGCGGTGCCGTCCTTGCGGATCTCTTCGATGATGCGGTAAACTTCCTTGACCACGACCGGAGCAAGACCCAGAGACGGCTCGTCCATCAGCAGGATCTTCGGGCGGGACATCAGCGCACGTGCGATTGCCAGCATCTGCTGCTCGCCGCCGCTGAGGTAACCGGCTCTCTGGTGCAGGCGCTGACCCAGAATGGGAAAGCGCTGGCAGTACATATCAATGTCTTTCTTCACGCCGTCGGCGTCCTTGCGGGTATAGGAACCGGCCATGAGGTTATCATAAACGGTCAGGGAGGCAAAAATCTGGCGGCCTTCGGGGACGTGGGAGATGCCCATGCTCACGATCTTGTCGGGGTCAGTGCCGTTGATGGTCTTGCCATCGTAAACGATCTGGCCGGAGGTCGGCTTGAGCAGGCAGGAAATGCTCTTGAGGAGCGTGGACTTACCGGCGCCGTTGTGCCCGATGATGGAGACGATCTCGCCTTCATTGACGTTGATGGACACGTCGTGCAGCGCCTCGATGGGGCCGTAAAACACCCACAGATTTTCAACAGAAAGCAACATAATTTAACCCTCCCCGAGATAAGCCTTGATAACCGCCTGATTCGACTGGATCTCCGCAGGAACACCCAGCGCGAGCTTGCGTCCGGCGTCCATGACCAGCACGCGGTCGGAAAGTTTCATCATCAGCTTCATGTTGTGCTCGATCAGGATGATCGAGATCTGGTTGTCCGTCTGGATTTGCTTGACAAGCATCATCAGCTCTTCAGACTCAACGCCGTGCAGACCGGCGGTCGGCTCGTCGAGCATCAGCAGCTTCGGATCCATGACCAGCGCACGTGCCAGCTCAAGGCGCTTCTGTGCGCCGTAGGGCAGCGCCCCGGCAAAGTCCTCGGTGTTCTTTTCAAGGCCGACCATGGCAAGCGCCTTGGACGCCTTTTCTCTCGCCTCGGCTTCAACGGCCTTGTAGTGCTTGCCGTGGAACATTACGTCGAATGCGTTGGTCTTCATCGACAGGTGCTGGCCGACCAGCACGTTATCCATGACCGTCAGTGCCTTGAAGATGCGCAGGTTCTGAAACGTACGGGCGATGCCCAGTCCCGTCATATTCTCCAGCTTTTTGCCGGTGATGTCCTGACCCTGGAAGAAGACCTTGCCTTCCGTGGGGGTATAGATACCGGTGAGGACATTCACGAGCGTGGTCTTGCCGGAACCGTTCGGTCCGATCACGCCGAGGATCTCGTTTTTGTCAACGTAGACAGAGATATCATCCACTGCGTGAACACCGCCAAAATACATTTTGATATTTTGGGTTTCCAATACGTGTTCGCTCATTATACCTCTCCTTTATTCACTGCCGCCTGCTGCTTCTTCATCTTGCGCTCAATACGCTTCTGCTTGATCTTCTCCTGAATGCCCGTATCGCAGGCAAACGCACGGGAACCAAGAATGCCCTGCGGGCGGAAGAGCATGAACGCGATCATGATGATGCCGCCAACGCCCACGCGGTAGACCGCCAGCGGACGGATGATCTCGGGCATGACCACGAAGAAGACCGCGCCGATGATGGAGCCGGGCATGCTGCCAAGGCCGCCGATGATGCACATCTGCATAATCGTCAGGGAGGTGTCGTAAACGAAGTTGTTCGGGGAGATGTAGCCGATATAGGAGGCATACAGCGCGCCCGCAAAGCCTGCCAGCGTCGTACCGATCACGAACGCGAGGATCTTGTACATATCGGTCTTTACGCCGACGGAGCGTGCGCCGATGGAGTCGTCACGGGTCGCCTGGATCGCGCGGCCGACCTTGCTGTTGACGATGTTGTTCATCAGGATGTAGAACAGCACCGTAACGACCAGCATCAGGAAGTAATTGGAGGTCGCACTCTTGAACGTATAGCCGAACAGCTTGATCGGCGGAATGGCCGTCAGACCCATCGGGCCGCGGGTGACGGACATCCAGTTGCGCGCCACGGCAAGGAAAATATAGGAGAACGCCGTGGTGATGAGGGAGAGGAAGTCCGTTTCCAGACGCAGACAGGGGATCGAGCAGAGGAAGCCGCAAAGGCCGGCGCCGATACCCGCGAGGATGAAGCAGAGGAAAAACGACATGCCGTAGTTAAGCTGCAGCACTGCCGCAACATAGGCGCCGACGCCATAGAACGCCGCCTGACCCATATTCAGCATGCCGGCGTGGCCGCTGATGAGCATGTTGCCCATCGACAGCAGGCAGTAGACAAAAATCGTCGTCAGAATGCGCTTCTGGAGGTTCGTTGTAACAAAGGGTGCCGCGATGAGGCAAACGAACAGCAGCGCAAGCCAGATTTTCTTATATTTCGTGTCAAATAATTTTTTGATCCGTTCCATGTTACACCTTCTCCACTTTCTTCTTACCCAGCAAACCGTTCGGGCGGAACACCAGAACAAGAACGATCACGATATAGCCCAGAGCTTCCTTGGAAGCAGAGCCGATGTAGGCGCCTGCGAACGTTTCGGCAACGCCGAGCAGGATACCGCCGAGGAATGCGCCGTAGAAGTTACCGACGCCGCCCAGCATGGCAGCCGCCCAGGCCTTAACCGTGCCCCAGATACCCATATCAATACTGATAACGCCATAATAGCCGGAATAGACGATGCCGCCAATGACGCCGAAGAAGCCGCCCAGACCATAAACCAGCGGAATGATCTTGTTCAGCGGAATGCCCATCAGCTGCGCCGCTTCCATATTTTCAACGATGCACTGCGTTGCGCGGCCGAACTTGGTGTGCTTCATGAACCAGGATAGGGCGAGCACCAGAACGGTCGCAAAGGCCAGCACGACAATATTCTTCTGGAAAAGCTTGAATCCACCCACATCGAAGCTGCCGGCGGGGAGAAACTGCGGGAACGCGATAGGCTCCGGACCCCAGATGACCTGCGCGATGGTACGCAGCACAAGCGCTGCGCCAAGAGCACTGATCATCGGCACGATGCGGTTTGCATAACGAACGGGACGGTACACTGTGCGCTCAATGGTCATACCGATCAAGGCAGTCAGCAGACCGGCGGCCAGAATGGCCAGCGGGAGCGGGAGCGCCATGTTAATGAAAGAAAACGCAATAAAGGTACCAAAAACATACAGGTCGCCGTGTGCGAAGTTGACCTGATACAGCAAGCTGTAAACCATGCTGTAACCGACGGCGATCATCGAATACATGGAGCCGAGCGAAATGCCGTTACTGGTTGTTTGTAAAAAGTAATTTAACTCTGTATTCATTTTATCTCCTACATTCTGAAAGATGGTGATTTCTCTTTCGGGAGCGTGCGGTCCTTTTCTGCCGCGCAGCAGAAGCGCCGGCTGCCACGTCCTTTACTCAGAAGCTGATCAGCGTGTATTCCTCACTCCCTTTTCTTGAAGAATTGCAGAACAGCATCCAGTCGTGCATTGTCGCCCGGAAGATGCGCCGCAGATTTGGTTTAGGTATAGGTTATATATATATCTTATTCTGTTTATTAAGTATATATGAACATGAATAAGATTGCAATAAGGCAATTCACCCTTTTTTCTGTCGCATTCTTGTATAAGTTGCCAAACTTTTTATAACCAGAAGATTTTGCTTTACAAAATTAGGATCGAATACGTCGAAACAGGCGTTTTCCCTTGTATTGTTATACTTTTTTAAGTACAATGTGGCACTTATAGATGCCGATGATCTTCTCCGGCGCATTCATCATATAATAGGAATAACGATTCTTTTCTCCCGCGCCGCATTTTCCGCGCGGTTTTCCTGCCGCCTGAAAGCAGGGTTTCCTGCGTCAAAAAGGAGCGGACTTCCCAATAGGGAAGTCCGCTCCTTTCTTTGCTGCAATGTTCAGTTCGCCTGCTTCATGCTCAGGCTGATGCGCTTTTTCTTCTCGTCCGCCTCCAGCACGACGACCTTGACCATATCGCCGACAGACTCGACCTCAGACGGGTGCCGGATAAACCTGTCCGCCACCTGCGAGATATGAACAAGTCCGTCCTGATGCACGCCGATATCGACGAACACGCCGAAGTCGATGACGTTGAGTACCGTGCCGGTCAGCGTCATGCCGGGCTTCAGATCCTTCATTTCCAGCACGTCCGTGCACAGGATGGGCTTTGGCAGCTCGTCGCGCACGTCCCGGCCGGGCTTCAGCAGCTCTGCCACGATATCGCGCAGCGCGGGAACGCCCACACCGATCTCAGCTGCCGCCTTTTCCTCGCCGCAGGACCTGACGCACGCGGGAAGATCGGCAAGCTTGCCGTCCTTCACGTCGGCAAGCGTGTGGCTGGTCAGGCTGAGCAGCGCTTTTGCGGCGTCGTAGCTTTCGGGATGAACGGCGGTATTGTCGAGCACACTTTTGCTCTCCGGCACGCGCAGGAAGCCCGCGCACTGCTGGAACGCCTTGGGACCGAGCTTCGGCACTTTTTTGATCTGCGCACGCGAGGTAAACGCGCCGTTTTCCTCACGGTAGGCAACGACATTTTTCGCCGTCGCAGCGTTTAATCCCGCTTTCTTTTTCGTCCTCGAAAAAGCCGCGAAAGGCGTAGGAAATGCAGTCATATCAACGCTTCCAACGCATCGGTCATACGAACTTCAACACCTCCGGCACAATTGCCCCACGTTTGCTTTCGCGAGTGAAAGTGGGTACACACCTCGGCTCTCTGAGAAAAATCGCACACAGCGGCTCACAGGGCGAAACAGGGGTGCTTTGGATGGGGGCGCTATCTCTACCCTCTGACCGTTTTGCGCGGTCCGGAAACCCTGCGTGGCCAGAGGGTAGAACGGCATACTTAGCCCCTTTTGGGTCTTGGCCGAGGGTGCTCCCGAAGGCGTCGCGGCCCCGCTGGGCTGCGCGACTTTTTTACTTCTGTCTAAATTGCGGCTTGTACGCCCTGCGCTCAGGGCCTTTCCGCGTGTGCGAGACGAGGGGTGGTATCACCACTCTTGGTGTGCTCTGCGTATTACTGAAACGCTGGACGGCCGCTTGTCAAAAAGGCTAATTTGCCGTTTTCTAAGGCCGGGTGGTCATTATTGATTTCAGCGGCACAAAATGTGCTTGACAGGTACAGTCTACTTATGATAGACTTCAAGCATCAGAAGTCTATCATAAGTAGACTAGCAAAAAGGGAGGCACACATGGACGGTTACAAACTGGGCGTTGTTGAGACGCGTTTTGCAGAACTCATCTGGCAGCATGAGCCGCTGACCTCCGGCGAGCTGGTGAAACTATGCGAACAGGAGCTGCAATGGAAAAAATCCACGACCTACACAGTTTTGAAAAAACTCTGCGAACACGGTATCTTTCAGAACGAAAACGGCACGGTCACTTCTCTTCTTTCACAGGAGGGCTATAACGCCGTACAGAGTGAGAAATTTGTGGAGGACACCTTCGACGGTTCCCTTCCCGCATTTCTGGCGGCTTTTACCACCCGGAAATCTCTTTCGGAGAAGGACATTGCGGAAATTCAGCGCATGATCGACCGCTGCGGAAAGGAGTGAGCCTATGGCCGCCGTCTTTTTGAAGCTCTTAAATCTGAGCATTTCCGCAAGCTGGCTGGTGCTGGCCGTGCTGGCACTGCGCCTGGTATCAAAGCGTTCTCCCAAGTGGATGAATGTTCTGCTCTGGGGCATCGTCGCGCTGCGGCTTGTGCTGCCATTTTCCATAGAGAGTGCGCTGAGTCTGATCCCCAGTGCAGAAACGGTCAGTCCCGTGGCCGTGCAGTCTGCTCCCGCGCCGACCATCACCAGCGGCGTGAGCGTCATCGACAATGCTGTGAATCCCTCACTCAGCGAACATTTTGCCGCCGTGCCGACAGCCAGCGTCAACCCGCTCTATGTCTGGACGGAGATCGCAGGCTGGGTGTGGCTCATCGGCCTTGGAGCCATGCTGCTCTATGCGCTCGCAAGCTATCTTCGGCTGCGCCGACGCGTGAGCGTGTCGCTCCCCATTCAGGATAACATTTATCTTTGCGATGCCATTTCCTCGCCGTTTATCCTCGGTGTTGTAAAACCACACATCTATCTGCCATCCGGGCTGGACGAGGTGCAACGGCAGAATGTACTCTCGCATGAGAGGGCGCATCTCGCGCGGCGTGACCACTGGTGGAAACCGCTGGGCTTCGCGCTGCTTGCGGTTTACTGGTTCAACCCCGTGCTGTGGCTCGCCTATACGCTGCTCTGCCGCGACATTGAACTGGCCTGCGATGAGCGGGTGATCCGCACGATGGACGAGAGCGCCGTCAAGACCTA
>CAKROP010000008.1 GCA_934373375.1 uncultured Anaerosacchariphilus sp. | reverse complement strand
AAGGTGTGAAAGAGGCACACCGCTTCACCTTTGACGGAAGCGAAGGCAGTTTCCTGATTCCGCTGACCACCAGTCCCTGGTGGAGCTATTCCGATCAGATTCAGTCCATGATGCTGGATTTTATCAGCGGAAGCCTGGAGGGAAAGCAGGTGTCCATTGAGACGGAGTTTGAGACATTGAAGCCGTTGGAAGAGTAATGAGAGAAAACATATAGACTCGTTTTATAAAAAAAGGCCGCATAAGCGGCCGGAGAGAAGGTAACACTTATGAGACGAATTATCCTGATGGTATTGTATAATCTGCCCTTCGTACCCTACTGGTGGTGGCAGCTCTGCCATTTCGCAAAGCATACGGACGACATCCCGGAGCCGGAGAAGTACGCGCTTCTGAAAAAAATCACCCTTCACGCCAATAAGGGAGGACGGGTGAAAATCGACGTACACGGAAGAGAGCATATCCCCACAGGGGAAAGCTTTGTCTTTTTTCCAAATCACCAGGGGCTTTTCGACGTGCTGGCTATCATCGAAGCCTGCGACGTGCCCTTCTCGGTGGTGGCAAAAAAGGAAGTGAAGGATGTTCCCTTCCTGAAACAGGTCTTCGCAATTATGAAAGCGAAAATTATGGACCGGGAGGATGTGCGCCAGTCCCTGCAGGTAATTCTGGACGTGACCCAGGAGGTCAAAAATGGCCGCAGCTACCTGATTTTCCCGGAGGGAACCCGATCTAAACAGGGAAATCAGGTGGGCGATTTCAAGGGTGGCAGCTTCAAATGTGCCGTCAAGGCCAAAGCGCCCATCGTCCCGGTGGCGCTCCTGAATGCCTTTGAGCCCTTCGACCGGAACAGCATCGCCCCAGTTACGGTTCAGGTTCATTTCCTGGAGCCGATTTTCTACGAGGAGTACAAGGATCTGAAGACCACCGCCATCGCCGAGCTGGTGCGGGATCGGATCGTAAAAACCATTGCGGAGTATGAAAAATAGAAATATGATGAATGAAACAGGAATCCGGCCACAAATTATACAGGAAATAAAAGAACTTGCCCAAAAATATGGAATCCAAAAAGTAATTCTGTTTGGCTCGCGGGCAAGGGGAGATTACCGGAACGTCAGCGACATTGATCTGGCAGTCAGCGGTGGAAATATTGCGGCTTTTGCCATGGATGTAGAAGAGGAAACTACCACATTGCTGAAATATGACGTAGTAAATCTGGATGGTTCCGTACAGAAAGAATTGTTGGATGCGATTGAAAAAGAAGGGGTGATGCTCTATGAAAAAATATGAAAAATTTTATATGGCATTGGATAATCTGAAAGATATTTATAATTACCGGGAACCCTATGATAATGTGGTTTTGACGGGACTGGTTGGTTTATATGAAATTTGTTTTGAGCAATCATGGAAAGCGATAAAAGAGTTATTGGATATGAATGGAGCGCCGGAAGGAAAGACAGGTTCGCCAAAGCTGATTTTAAAGACAGCTTATCAGATGGGAATGATTCAGGACGAACAGCTCTGGCTGGAAGCCTTACAGGCCAGAAATAATGTGGCACATGCGTATAATAAAGCAGTTGCATTAGATATTATCAATTCCGCAAAACAATCGTATTATGATATGTTTTGCCGTCTGAAAAATGAAATGGAACAGAACTGGATTTAAAAGGAGGTCATATCTATGAGCCAGGCATACGAGAAATTACAGAACTGCCTGAAATGCATCCGTGAAAAAACAGATTTTCGGCCGGAGGTGGCATTGATTCTGGGCTCCGGTCTGGGGGATTACGCAGAGGGCATCGATATCCGGGCGGAGGTCAGTTATCATGATATCGAGGGCTTTCCGGTGTCCACCGTACCCGGACACAAGGGTCGCTTTGTCTTCGGCTATGTAAATCAGGTTCCGGTGGTGATTATGCAGGGCCGCGTCCATTATTATGAGGGCTACGCCATGGAGGATGTGGTGCTTCCCACCCGCCTCATGGGCATGCTGGGCGCCAAAAAGCTGCTGGTTACCAACGCAGCAGGCGGCATTAATTTTGATTTCGCGCCGGGTGATTTTATGCTGCTCACCGATCATATTTCCACCATGGTACCCAATCCGCTGCTCGGAGCAAACCTGGATGAGCTGGGCCCCCGTTTCCCGGATATGAGCGAGGTCTACAGCCGCCGCATGGGTGCAATCGTGAAAACGGAAGCAGAGAAGCTGGGAATTCCTCTGAAAGAGGGTGTCTATCTTCAGTTGACCGGCCCATCCTACGAGACGCCCGCCGAGATCCGCATGTTCCGAAACCTGGGCGCGGATGCCGTCGGCATGAGCACCGTCTGCGAAGCAATCGCCGCCCGTCATATGGGGATGGAGATCTGCGGAATTTCCTGCATCACGAATCTGGCGGCAGGCATGTCCGCAACGGTGTTGAACCACGCCGAGGTGCAGGAGACCGCGGATCGGGTAGCGAAGCAGTTTAAAGAGCTGGTGACGGCGGTAGTCACTGGAATTTAAAAATCAGTATGAAAAGGATGATTTGATTCGCAAAAATATACCTGATAAAGATTTTTTGTAAATCAAAGAGAAAAAGTAGAAGAAAGGAGTAAGATTGGAATGGAAAAAATAGCTTTGATAGCCTGCTCGAATGGTCTGGAAGCCCGGAAAAAGCCAACCGTAGACGCCCTCTGCGCCTACCTGACTGATCTTGGCCTCACTCCGGTCTTAAGCTCCTGCCTCTACGAAAAAGATCCGATTCATACCTCGGTATTCAGCGGCACCGCGGAAGAACGGGCTGAAGCTCTGATGGGCTTTTATCGTGATCCGGAGGTAAAAGCCATCTTCGACCTCTCCGGCGGTGATATCGCCAATGAGATTTTACCCTGGCTGAATTTTGAGACCATCGCAGAAAGCAAAGCAGTCTTCTGGGGCTACAGCGATCTGACCACGATCCTGAACGCTATTTACGTTAAGACAGGTAAGACTTCCGTCCTCTATCAGGCTCGCAACCTGGTCTCCGAAGCCGGAGCCTTCCGCCGCTCTGCCTTTGAGCAGACTTTATTACAGAAAAAATCGGATTTGTTTCAAATTTCCTGGAAATATGTGCAACAGAGACAAAACCAACAGCAGCCCCCTCTCACCGGCACAGTTGTCGGTGGCAACATCCGCTGCTTTCTGAAGCTGGCCGGAACCCCCTACTGGCCCGACATGCAGGACAAAATTCTTCTGCTGGAAGCCTGGAGCGGTACGGTCCCGAAGATGGTCACCTACTTAAGCCAGCTAAAGCAGCTGGGAGTATTCCGCCAGGTTAGAGGCGTGCTCCTTGGAACCTTTACCGAGATGGAGCAGAAAGCCTGCGCCCCTACTATTGAAGAACTGGTCCGCCATTATGCAGGCCCGAAGCTCCCGATTCTGAAAACCCGGGAAGTGGGACACGGCAAGGACGCGCTGGCCGTCCGTATCGGCAGCAAATTTACGATCGGGGGTTGACAACCCCCGATCAAAAATGCTATGGTAAAACCAACTTATACGACTGACGGAAGTGGAGTTTACCACAGGGAGTATAAGGGTTCGAGAGCCGACCGTCTGGGCAGATGATGCTTGGGATGGATCGGTTCATTTTCATTTATAAGTAAAATTTCGTTCTTCAACACCGGTCACTCTTAAGCTTTTCATACGTTAGAAAACCCATTTTCACAGGAGGAAAAACAAATGGACATGATTTCACTGGCACAGGAGCTTCAGGAAAACTCTTACCCCGGCAGAGGTATTGTACTTGGACGCTCCGAAGACGGAACCAAGGCCGTGGCAGCCTACTTCATTATGGGAAGAAGTGAGAACAGCCGCAACCGTATCTTCGTGGAGGAGGGAGAGGGCATCCGCACTCAGGCTTTTGATCCTTCCAAGCTGACGGATCCGAGCCTGATTATCTATGCTCCGGTCCGCGTACTGGATAATAAAACCATCGTCACCAACGGCGATCAGACCGATACCATTTACGAGGGAATGGAAAAGGGTCTGACCTTTGAGCAGTCTTTACGTTCCCGTGAGTTCGAGCCGGACGCGCCCAACTACACCCCGCGGATCTCCGGCGTCATGGAAATTGAAAATGGAACCTACAGCTATTCACTGTCCATCTTAAAGAGCAACAACGGCGACCCCTCATGCTGCAACCGCTACACCTTCTCCTACGAGAACTGCGCGGCAGGCGAGGGCCATTTCATTCATACCTACATGCACGATGGCAATCCGCTTCCCAGCTTCGAGGGCGAGCCCAAGCTGGCGGCCATTCCCAACGATATGGAAAAATTTACGAACATGCTCTGGAACAACCTGAACCCGGACAACAAGGTATCCCTGTTCGTGCGCTACATCGACATTGCCACCGGCAGATACGAAACCGTCATCAAGAATAAAAATCAGGAGGACTAAGGAAATGAAAGAACTGGAACTGAAATACGGCTGCAACCCGAATCAGAAACCGTCCCGCATCTATGTGGCAGATGGCTCCGACCTGCCCATCACCGTTCTGTCCGGCCGCCCCGGCTACATCAATTTCCTGGACGCCTTCAACGGCTGGCAGCTGGTCAAAGAGCTGAAAGCGGCCACCGGCCTTCCGGCAGCCACCTCCTTCAAGCACGTATCTCCGGCGGGAGTCGCAGTAGGACTGCCCCTGGACGATACCCTGAAGAAAATTTACTGGGTAGACGACATGGGCGACCTGTCTCCCCTGGCCTGCGCCTACGCCAGAGCCAGAGGCGCGGACCGTATGTCCTCCTTCGGTGATTTCATCGCTCTGTCCGACGTCTGCGACAAGGACACCGCTTCCATCATCAAGCGCGAGGTATCCGACGGCGTGATCGCTCCGGGCTTCACCGACGAGGCGCTGGAGATTCTGAAGCAGAAGAAAAAGGGCAACTATGTGGTTATCCAGATCGACACCGACTATAAGCCCGCTCCCCTGGAGCATAAGGAAGTCTTCGGCGTGACCTTCGAGCAGGGCCGCCAGGAGCTTCCCATCAACGACGAACTCATTTCCAATATCGTGACGAAAAATAAAGATCTTCCGGAGAACGCCAAGCGCGACATGAAGATCGCCCTGATTACCCTGAAATACACCCAGTCCAACTCCGTCTGCTTTGTAAAGGACGGACAGGCCATCGGCGTGGGCGCAGGCCAGCAGTCCCGCGTACACTGTACCCGTCTGGCAGGTCAGAAGGCTGACAACTGGTTCCTGCGTCAGAGCCCCAAGGTACTGGACCTCCAGTTCGTGGACGGCATCGGCCGCGCGGATCGTGATAACGCCATCGACGTCTATATCGGCAATGAGTACATGGACGTGCTGGCAGACGGCGCCTGGGAACGGGTCTTCAAGGTAAAGCCGGAGGTATTCACCGAGGAAGAGAAGAAAGCATGGCTGGCCCAGATGACCGATGTGACTGTGGGCAGCGATGCCTTCTTCCCCTTCAGCGACAACATCGAGCGTGCCAAGAAGAGCGGCGTAAAATATATCGCGGAGCCCGGCGGATCTGTCCGTGATGATCTGGTTATCGAGACCTGCGATAAGTATGATATGGTAATGGCATTTACCGGAATCCGCCTGTTCCACCACTAAAACAATTCCATATTCTGTAAATCAAAGCGCCTTCGGAGACAGATTCCGGAGGCGCTTTTTTAAATTCTTTTGACAAATCCCAAAACCAATTTTAACAAAGTCTGTATAATCTCTTTACGTTTCGGTGTTACGCTTACCAAGGCGACATCGAAAGGAGATTAAAGTGAAAAGAAGCAGAAAACGATCCGAAATCCGAAATCTGGGAGCCATTCTTTTCTTTGTATTACCGGCACTGATCCCACTTTTCATTTTCTGGATTTATCCGATTCTCAGATCCGTATGGCTCAGCTTTACAGACTGGGATTTCATGACACCCGATTATAATTTCGTATGGTTCAAAAACTATACGTCGTTGTTTAAAGACAGCCGTTTTTATGAAGCCCTGTGGAATACGCTGGTATTCACAGCCGGCACCCTGTTTCCCACAATTATCGGAGGACTGGGCCTGGCGCTGCTGCTGAGAAAGAATTTCCGGGGAAGCGGCATATTCAAATTCGTCCTGTTTTCCCCGTGGATTACGCCGACCGTAGCTATTTCCATCGTATGGACCTGGATTTTCCGGGAGGACGGCGGCCGGGCCAATCTTGTACTGGGGTTCTTCGGACTGCCGGCCCTGAAATGGATCAGCAGCTCTGACACAGCCATGCTGTCGGTTATCATCGTAACTGTCTGGAAAAGTCTGGGCTATGCCATGATCTTTTATCTGTCCGCGCTGGAAAAGGTGCCGGAGGAGCTCTACGAGGCCAGCGCCCTGGACGGAGCGAAGCCCTGGAGACAGTTTCTGGATATGACCCTTCCGGGCATCTCACCGACGACCTTTTTCCTGATGATTATTACCATGGTAAATTCCCTGCAGGCCTACGATCAGATTCAGATTCTGACCCAGGGCGACCCCAGTGGAAGCACAAGAACGCTGCTCTATATGTATTATCAGCTGGGCTTCCAGGAATTTAAAATGGGCCAGGCCACAGCGACAGCGGTTATCATGATTATCATTACCGTACTATTATCTCTGGTGCAGTTTACCGCATCCAAAAAATGGGTGCATTATTAGGAGGCGGACATGAAAGAAAACAAAATCAAAACGGCATTGAAATTCTCAGTGCTGCTGACCGTGAGCCTCTTTACCGCATTTCCGTTTATCTGGATGATTTTAAGCGCTCTGAAGACCAAGGCGGAGATTATGAACGTGGGAGCCTTTTTCCCGGCAGTACCCCAGTGGAGCAACTTTGTTTCCGTAATCTTTGATTCTCCGCTGCCGGGCTATATTTTCAACAGCCTCTGGGTTTCCCTGGCGGTGGTGGCTTTGCAGGTTATCACGGGAGCCATGATTACCTATGCCATGGTATTCCTGGATTTTAAGGGGAAGAACGCGTTGTTCGCTCTGGTAATGGGAACCTATATGCTTCCTGTGGCAGCCACTTACATCCCCAGCTATATCATTCTGTCAAAATGGAATCTTCTGGATACCATGACCGGACTGATTCTATCCAGCAGCGTCAGTATCTTCGGTATCTTTCTGCTCCGGCAGTCCTTTATGCAGGTACCGAAAGGCCTGGTGGAAGCAGCGCGTATCGACGGCGGCAGCCATTTCCGGATTCTCTGGGAAATCATCTGCCCCATGACGAAATCGTCATTCATTACATTCGGATTGATGAGCTTTATTTCTACATATAACAACTACATGTGGCCATCCCTGATTACAAAAAGTCAGGAAAAATACCTGGTATCCCAGGGACTTCGAAGCTTTTTCATCGAGGGAGGCGCCTACGGAACCGAGTGGGCCCTGGTGATGGCCGGAAGCGCGCTGATTGTGGTGCCGCTGCTGATTTTATTTGCATTCACACAGAAATGGTTCATCAATGGCATCGGTGGAGACACCGGCATGAAGGGATAAGATCCCATACGTAAACTGAGGAGGACATGAAAAAATGAACAAGAAACTGGTAAGCGTACTACTTGCGTCCGCAATGACCGTCACAGCACTGGCAGGCTGCGGAAGCAAAGCAACCGAGACAAACGGGACAGGGACAGCTGACGCGCAGACGGCGGAGGCTTCCGGCGACACTGTAGATGTGGAATTCTGGTATTCCGGCGGAAAGACCGCGGTAGGAGTTATACAGGAGATTGTGGACAGCTTCAATGCGTCCCAGGACAAATACCACGTAAGCACCGTGACACAGGCTGATTACGATGAAACTTATCAGAAGCTGCAGGCAGGAATTGCAGGAAACGCGGCTCCGGACCTGGTACTTCTGAATGCGGAGACAGCAAGGACACTGGCCTCCAAGAATCTGCTGGCAGATATGCAGTCGATGATTGACGGGGACAGCGAATTTAACGCGGACGATTATCTGAAGGTATTCTACGATCAGGGTGTGGACGAGTCCGGAAAGGTGTTCGGACTTCCGGCATACGGAACCACCCAGGTGATGTACTATAATATGGCAGCCTTTGACGCGGCAGGCGTAAAGGCGGAGGATATTAAGACCTGGTCGGACCTGGCAGACGCGGCTCAGAAAATCAAGGCAGCAGGCTATGAGTACGGCTGGGAGCCCATGTGGGGACCGGACAACATGATTGACGCGGCCTTCAGTAACGGCGCTTCCATCTTCAGCGCAGATGGAACAAAAGTGACCATCAACAGTCCGGAATGGGTAGAAGTATGGGAGGCATTCCGTACCTGGATTCATGACGATAAGACCATGGCTATCCATTCCGGTGGACAGGGATGGGAGTACTGGTACGCTACCATCGATGATGTCATTGCCGGAAAAGCAGGCGGATACACCGGTTCTTCAGGAGACCAGGCAGATTTGGATTTTGGTATTGTAGCGGCAATGGAGCAGCCTGCATGGAGCAACGCTACCACTTCCGCGCCGATGGCAGAGACCAAGACCTTAAGCGTTCTGGAGGGCTCCTCTGACGCGGAGAAGCAGGGTGCCTTCGAATTTATCAAATACTTTACCAATGCGGAGAGCCAGGCAAAATGGACCATGTCCACCGGCTATGTGGCAGTAAATCAGAAAATTAACGACAATGCGGAGTATCAGGCCTATGTAGCGGAGAATCCCCAGGCTGCAGTACCCTTTGCCCAGGCGACCCACGGTACCGTATATCCCAACGACCCGACCAACGGAGCTATCAAGGATGCTCTGAAAGTAGCGGCAGATAAGGTAGAGATTGACGGCGTATCCGCGCAGGAGGCTTTGGACGAGGCGCAGAAGACCGCGCAGGCTGCTCTGGACGAAGCGCTTGCGAAATAAGGAAAAGCGATGACGAAACGACTGAACTTTACCATAGGCACAGGCGAGACTGCAAGGCAGGAGGGAACCTTTGAGGTTCCTTCCCCCTGCAGTCATCTCTGTTTCCGATACAATTTGTCCGAAAAATATACATTTCTGGTGTTCCTGATGATTCGGGAACCAAACGGGCGTATCCGTTTTTTAAAACAGCTGGGTTACAGTGAACCGGTGATTTCACTGGGAGCGACAGGTATGGACACCACAGTGGGCGGTGTTCCGGGAGCTATCCCGGCGGGACGCTGGCAGATGACCGCGTTTATTTTCGCAGAGCATCTGAAGCGCCTGCTTGGTGATGAGACGATCCCATTTTCCGTAGAAATTACAGAGGAAAAAGCGGAGATCACCGAACCGGTGGGAGAACAGACCTGGACTCCGAATTATGTAAACTATGATTACAAACGGGTGATAAAGAAGGGCGCGCGCTGGTACCGGGGAGATTTTCACACCCACACCCGTCTGTCCGACGGAAAAGAAACCACGAAAAACGCCAGCCGGAAGGCTGAGCGAATGGGTCTGGATTTCTATACCCCTACAGAGCATAATACGATCCATACGGGCTGGTGCGATACGAGTCTTCTGATTTTGCCCGGAATCGAGATCACGACGATCCTCGGACACGCGAATCTGTTCGGAATTACCCGGATGCCGGAAGCATTGGAACGGATTCTGACGGATAAAGACGAAACGGCGCTGCGGGCCGATCTCAAGCAGGTGCAGCAGGAGTGTCAGAGGGAGCACTGGCTGTACAGCATCAATCATCCGTTTCTGTATATCTGGAAATGGCTGTACGACGATCTGCGGCTGGATGGCGTAAATTGCCTGGAAATTATCAACGATCCCACCTACGAATCCGATCCCGATGCAGAGGCCGGGGAGGCCAATAAAAAGGCAGTGGCGCTTGCGGATCTTCTGTGGGCGGACGGTCGCCGGATCTGCGCCATCGGCGGCTCCGATTCCCACAATACGCTGGAGGAGCGCTATCCGGGCGCGACGGAGCCTTCCGTTCCCGGCGATCCGGCTACGCTTGTATATATGGAGGAGCTGAGCGCGGAGCATCTGCTGGATGGGTTGCGAAAATGCAGGGCGTATGTAACCAGGCACTGTGAAATCGAGACGGATCTGATGTTTGGCGGGCAGCTTTTACCGGAAAGGGCGGAATTTCCCTATCACCTGCAGCTGAACGGGCCGGAAGAAAAGCCGGATATTTTCTATCTGCATAATGGAGTGCGGATTGCCTGTGAAGTGACAGGAATACCCGGGGCATGGGAGACGTCCGGAATCGTAAAACTGAGCGAAGAAACCTACCAGTGGATCCGCTTTGGAGCGGAGACCCGGGACGGAAGCTTTCTGTTCTACGGAAATGCCATTACGAGAGGAAGCAGGCGACCGAAGTTCACAACCTTTGGGGAGGCGAAAGCGCAGCTATGATAAAAGGAATCTTATTTGACAAGGATGGAACCCTGATTGATTTTTATGAGGTCTGGGGAAAAGCAGCCGTAAAAGTGGCAAAGCGTCTCTGTGATGTGAGACGGATGCCGGAGCGTCAGAGAATGATTTTACGGGAAATGGGCGTAGGAGACGGCCGCGTGGATCCGGATGGCTCACTGGCCTGGAAATCCTACCGCGGAATTGCGGAAGATTTGCAGAAATACCTGGATACGGACGCGGAAAAGCTTGCAGAGGAGCTGGCAGGGCTCTTCTACGAAGAGGTGGGTCTGAAACGAAAGGAATATCCCACCTTTACCGATGTCAGGAAGATGATGAAAACGCTGCAAAAGCAGGGGATCTGGTTGGGCGTGGCCACCACGGACGATCTTCCCTCTACCAGACGGTGCCTGGAGGTGCTGGATGTTGACGGTTCTATATCCTTCTGGGGCGTGGCAGGCCAGGGACTTCCGGAGAAGCCGGACGGACAGCTGATCCGCGTGGCAGCCAGCCAGTGGAATATCTGGCCCGATGAGATCGCCATGGTGGGCGACAACCCAAACGATATGCGCTTTGCCAAAAACGGCGGAGCCCTGGCCATCGGCGTTAAAAGCGGAACCGGCACGGAAGACATGTTAAAAAAACAGGCGGACTATCTGCTGGACTCTGTGGACGGTCTGGCGGCGCTGATTCAGCAAATAAATGAAGAGGAGAAACAACATGGCACATATTCAGTTAAAGCATGTGTGTAAACGATACAATAACGGATTTGAAGCGGTAAAGGATTTCGATCTGGATATTCAGGACAATGAATTTATTATTTTTGTAGGTCCCTCCGGCTGCGGAAAATCCACGACCCTGCGGATGATCGCGGGACTGGAAAATATCAGCGAGGGAGATCTCTACATCGACGGCGAGCGCATGAACGATGTGGAGGCCAGCGATCGGGATATCGCCATGGTATTCCAGAATTACGCCCTCTATCCCCATATGAGCGTGCGGAAGAACATTGGCTACAGCCTTCACATCCGCCATGAGAAAAAAGAAGTAATCGAGGCCAAGGTAAATGAGGCAGCGGAGATTCTGGGACTGAGCGAGGTGCTGGATCGAAAACCCTCCGAGCTTTCCGGCGGACAGAAGCAGCGTGTGGCTATGGGCCGCGCCATCGTCAGAAATCCCAAGGTATTTCTGATGGACGAGCCTCTTTCCAATCTGGACGCCAAGCTCCGCGGACAGATGCGCGTGGAAATTGCCCGGCTTTATCATAAACTGAACTGTACCTTTATCTACGTCACCCACGATCAGACCGAGGCCATGACCCTGGGGACCAGAATCGTCGTGATGAAGGATGGCGTCGTGCAGCAGGTCGATACGCCGGAGCGCCTGTTCCGTTATCCGGCCAATCAGTTCGTAGCCGGTTTTATCGGCACGCCGCCCATGAATTTTACCGAAGCTGTGGTGCGGTATGATACGAACGGTCTGTATCTGGAAGAAAATGGAATGCGAATTGAGCTTACAAAAGAAAAGGCAGAAAAGCTTCGGAAGGGAAATTATATCAATCGCGCGGTTGTGCTGGGAGTCCGTCCGGAGCATGTGGTCTTAAATCCGCAGAAGGATACGTCCCACCAGGGCGCCGGAACAGTGGACGTGTACGAGATGCTGGGTTCGGAAGCCATCGTCTATCTGAACCGTGACGGAAGCAGGGAAAAACTGATTACGAAGACAGATACAGGGATTGCGGTAAGACCGGGCGAGCGGGTCACCTATACCTATATCCCGGAGCAGATTCATCTGTTTGACCGGGTAGACGGCAGAACGATCACCAACTAGAGGAGGCAGAGAATGGCATACATATTTCTTGCTCTGGCCATCTGCGCTGAGATTACAGCGACCACCCTTTTAAAATATTCAGAAGGCTATACCAGACTGCTTCCCACAGTCTTGAGCCTTCTGGCCTATCTGGTCTGTCATGTAAGCTTTTCCCGGGCGGTAACCCATGTAAATCTGGGAATTGCCTATGCCATCTGGTGCGGCGTCGGAATCATCGTAACCGCGGCCATCTCCCGTCTGATATTCGGAGAAAACATTTCCCCCGCAGGAACAGTGGGAATTATTCTTATCGTCCTTGGCTGTATCTTCATGAATCTTTTCGGAAATTAAAAAAAGACTGAGAAATTCTGTCAAAACTATTGCAATGTTCCCCCATCCATGTATAATGTAAAATGATTTTGCAATTTTAAATAAAAAGTTTAGTATTAGAAAACAGGAGGTGCGCCGTGGACATCGGCAAAAAATTAAAAGAGCTGCGATTGCAAAAGGAACTGACCCTGGAGGATCTTGCCTCCCGCAGCGAGCTGACCAAGGGTTTTCTGTCCCAGGTGGAGCGGAATCTGACTGCGCCGAGTATCGCCACCCTGGAGGATATTCTGGAGGCGCTGGGAACCAATCTGTCCGAATTCTTCCATGAGGAGCCGGAAAAGCAGATTGTATTTTCCACCGAGGAGTTCTTTGTGGACGAGCAGCCGGACTACCGCATCGAGTGGGTGATACCAAACGCCCAGAAAAATGAGATGGAGCCCATTCTCCTGACCATCCATCCGGGAAAACGGAGTCAGGAAATGCAGGCCTATGACGGAGAAGAATTCGGTTATGTGCTGAAGGGCAGCGTCACCTTAGTCTGCGGCAGCAAAAAATATAAAATAAAGGCCCGGGAGACCTTCTATCTGGACGGAACCGAAAGCCATTATTTATACAATCATGGGAAGAACGACGCCAAAGTACTTTGGATCACCACGCCGCCCATGTTCTAGGAGGAGATGTGTAATGGAACGAAAGAAACTGATTAGCTTTCGAAATATCGTGAAAAGCTTCGACGGTCAGGTCATCCTGAAGGGAGTTAATCTGGATATTTACGAAAAGGAATTCGTAACCCTGCTTGGCCCCAGCGGGTGCGGAAAGACGACCCTGCTTCGGATTCTGGGCGGCTTTCTGGACGCAGACGAGGGCAGCGTCATTTTTGACGGAGAGGAAATCAGCGCGAAGCCGCCCTATGAGCGGGAGCTGAACACCGTATTTCAGAAATACGCCCTGTTTCCCCACTTAAGCGTCTATGAAAATATCGCTTTCGGACTGAAAATCAAGAAAATGAGTAAGGACATCATCGATCAGAAGGTCATGAAGATGCTGAAACTCATCGGTCTGGAGGGCTATGAAAATAAAAATACCACCCTGTTGTCCGGCGGACAGCAGCAGCGTGTGGCCATCGCCCGGGCTCTGGTCAACGAGCCGAAGGTGCTGCTTCTGGACGAACCGCTGGCAGCTCTGGATTTGAAGCTCCGCAAAGAGATGCAGTACGAGTTGAAGCGAATCCAGCAGGAGGTCGGCATTACCTTCATTTTTGTTACCCACGATCAGGAGGAGGCCCTGACCATGTCTGACAAGATCGTGGTCATGAACGGCGGCGAGATCCAGCAGGTGGGCACCCCCGAGGAGATCTACAACGAGCCGAATAACCGCTTTGTAGCCAATTTCATCGGTGAGAGCAATATCATTCCGGGCGTCATGCTGGAGGATTATAAGGTTCGCTTCGACGATATCACTTTTGACTGCGTGGACTTCGGCTTTAAGCCGAATGAGCCGGTGGAAGTGGTTATCCGTCCCGAGGATATTGACATCGTGGATGTAAAAGACGGCAAAATGACCGGAGAGGTCTTAAGCGTGCTGTTCAAAGGCGTGCACTATGAGATTATCGTGGAGACCGTACCCGGAACCAGTGTTACGGTCAATATGCATGTCATCAGTAACCAGGATGTGACCAGCGCTGATGGAAAGGAGAAGATGAGCGCCAGCAACTTCTACGTGGATGTGGAGGATGTGAAGTCCCTGGATGACAAGGAGATTATCGCTCTTTCCAACGCCCAGGCATGGAATCCGGAGACCGATGAGTACATCTCCATCCATAAGGTGGAGTACGATGTGAAGGAAGAGCTGGGCGAGTATCCGGTGCGCTTCACGGCAGCAGGCGGCACCACCATCGAGCGTACCATTTACGTGGTAAATCAGCCCTTCGTGAAAAATGAGAAGGCAAATGAGGCAGTCATGGCCTTCAACTTCGCCAGAACTGTAGATGAGATCCAGGAGTCCCAGGCGCTGGATACGGATATCAAGACATGGGCCAACGCCCAGGGATGGAAGCTGAGCGACGAAAACCAGAGCGTGGACGTCAGCGTAGACTACGACTTCGATCCGGAGAACATCAAGGAGGGCAGCTACCCCATTACCTTCTGGACCACCGGACGGGAGTTCAAGATTCACACCACCGATTATTCGGAAGTAGGTCAGGAGGTCGGCCTGACATTCTTCCCGGAGGATATTCATGTTATGGAGAGGATGCTGTACTAAATGAAGAAATTTTCACAGCTTGCAGTCCCGTACATTGTATGGGCGGCACTGATGCTGGTACTGCCGATGCTTTTGATCGCCATGTATTCTGTGACAGAGCAGGGTAACAGCATTGTGTCCTTTAAATTCACCCTGGATCATTACGTCAGATTTTTTACCGACCCGGATTTCCTGATAATCCTCTGGCGTTCCATCTGGATTGCAGTCAAGACGACGATCATCTGCCTGCTTCTGGGCTATCCGATTGCATTTTTTATCGCCCGCAGCAGCGAGCGTGTCCAGAATATCCTGGTGCTTGGTATTACAATTCCCATGTGGATCAATATGCTGGTGCGTACCTATGCCTGGATTGGCCTTCTGAGCGAGGGCGGACTGATTTCCCGTATCCTTGGCGTCTTCGGCTTGGGCCATACAGAGCTTCTGTATACACAGGGCGCGGTGCTTCTGGGTATGGTATATAACTTCCTGCCCTTTATGGTGCTGCAGATCAACACCGCCCTCTGTAAGATGGATCCGTTCCTTCTGGAGGCCAGCGCGGATCTGGGAGCCAACCGGGTGCAGACCTTCCGGCGGGTAACCCTGCCTCTGTCCCTGCCCGGCGTCATCAACGGCATTACCCTGGTGTTCCTGCCGGCAGTCAGCTCCTTCTTTATTCCGAAGCTTCTGGGCGGCGGCCAGTATTTCCTCATCGGAAATCTGATCGAGAACCAGTTTATTACCGTGGGAGAGTGGAACTTTGGCAGCGCCATTTCCATGATTATGGCAGTCATTATGATGGTAATGATGATGGCAGTCCGTAAGGTGGAGAAGCGCAACCGTGGCGGAAAGGAGGAAGAGTAGACCAATGAAAAAAGGAAACCGTACCTTTGGAAAAATCCTGATGGTTTTGACCCTTGCCTTCTTTTATCTGCCGATCCTGTATATGATTATTTTTTCCTTCAACGCAGGAAAATCCCTGACGGCCTTTACCGGCTTTTCCCTGCGCTGGTATCAGCATATGCTGGACTCCAAGGATATGATGGAGGCTCTGTACACCACCTTTACGGTGGCGATTATCGCCACGCTGATTTCCACAGCGGTAGGAACCATTTCCGCCATCGGTCTGAGTAAATCAAAGAAAATCCTTCGGGACGTGATGGATCAGGTCAACAATTTCCCCATGATGAATCCGGAGATTGTGACGGCTATCGGCTTTATGCTGCTGTTTATTACCTTTAAAATCGAGAAGGGCTACGCAACCATGCTGCTGGCCCATATCGCTTTTTGTATTCCCTATGTAATGCTCTCCGTCATGCCGAAGATCCGCTCCCTGGATCCCAACCTGGCAGACGCGGCTATGGATCTGGGCGCTACGCCCTGGCAGGCGCTGATCCGCGTCATCGTGCCGGAGATTACGCCGGGTATCATTTCTGGCGCGCTGATTGCGTTTACCATGTCGGTAGATGATTTTATCATTTCCTATTTTGTAACCGGAGGCGGAGTCAAGAACCTGAGTATCGTGGTCTACACCATGAGCAAGCGGATCAATCCCAGTATCAATGCAGTATCGACGCTGGTGGTTATCATTATCACCGTTGTGCTGGTGCTGATCAACGTGGTGCCCATACTGATGGCGAAGCGGCAGAAGAAGGACGAAGTGGGCAGAAGGAGCTTTGTACTGCCGGGCTGTGTGGCAGCCGCTGTGATTCTCCTGATCTGTCTGGTGAAAATCGGTTCCTCCGATCAGGAGCTTCCCTATGCGGGACAGACCCTGTCGGTCTATATGCCCGGCGAATATATGGGAGAAAATGTAATCCCGGATTTTGAGAAGGCAACCGGGGCAACTGTCGCCATGGAATACTTCGATTCCAATGAGCAGATGTATATTAAGGTGGCAAATGAGGAAAGCTATGACATACTGATTCCCAGTGATTATATGATTCAGCGTCTGATGGACGAAGGTTATCTGCAGAAGCTGAATCCGGAGCTTTTGACCTGTATGGATGAGATCACCGATTCGGTGAAGCATCCGGCCTTCGATCCGGACGACGCGTATTCCGTATCCTATTTCTGGGGAACCGTAGGTATCGTATACGATAAGACCAAGGTAAGCGAGGAGGATCTGGAGCGGGAGGGCTTCAATATCTTCAAGGATACCAAATACCGGGGAGATATCTATCTCTATGATTCCGAGCGGGATTCCTTCATGATGGCTCTGAAGGCCCTGGACTATTCCATGAATACAGAAAGCGAGGCGGAGCTTCAGGAGGCTTATCAGTGGCTGGTGGAGTGCGTCCAGACCATGAAGCCGGAAATCGTAACCGACGAGGTTATTGACAATATGGCCCAGGGAAGAAAAGCCCTTGCCTTATGCTATTCTGGCGACGCTGCTTACATTATGGCGGAAAATGAGAACATGGGCTACTATCTGCCGGAGAGCGGAACCAACCTGTGGTACGATTCCATGGTAATTCCCGCCAACGCGAAAAACGTAGAACTGGCCCACGAGTTTATCAATTTCGTCACTTCCTATGATTATGCCTATGACAATTCCAGCTATGTAGGCTATACCTCGCCGAACCAGGAGGTTCTGGACGTGCTGTCCGGAGAAGGCGGCGACTACGAAGGAATTAATGCATACCTGCCCCGGGTGGGATATCCGAAGGACGAGGTATTCGTGTTCAACGACGATACCCGTAAAGTAATCGGCAATCTCTGGAGCAAGGTAAAGATTGCGGCCAGCAATGCCAACTAAAGAAACAGTTTGAAAATAAAATAGTTCTTCAATAAGAAAAGGCCAGTCTTTTGAAAAGGGACAGGCCTTTTCTTATGTAAGTGCGCCCGACAGCACACATTTCTAATGTAATAGGAAAGATCCCCTATTACATAACAAATCAGTATTTGTGATTAGACATATGAACTTATTATTATAAAGAAATGAAGGTGGATAGAAGGCCATTTTTTCAGTATATGAAATGTAAGAAAAGAATCATGCAAAGTTCTGTAACAAAAACGTAAAAAACGGGTTGACAAATAGAAATCCATCAAGTATAATAACCTATGCGTCAGGCTTGACGCGAAGTGAATATCGAAAGAAATGAACTTCAGGAGAAATACTCAAGAGGCTGAAGAGGCGCCCCTGCTAAGGGTGTAGGTCGGTAATCCCGGCGCGAGGGTTCAAATCCCTCTTTCTCCGTTTCTTACCAAAAAGAATTTGAAAATTCTTCAAAAAAGTTGTTGACAAACGCTTTTGGACATGGTAAGATAAACAAGTTCCGCTTGAGAGAGCGGACACATTCTTCTGAAAAGAACTTCAAAAACTTCTTCAAAAAAAGTTAAAAAAGTTCTTGACAAGCGAGAATGAATGTGATAAGATAGTCAA
>CAKROP010000007.1 GCA_934373375.1 uncultured Anaerosacchariphilus sp. | reverse complement strand
TGCCAGAGAGTTGATCAGACCGATGTTCGGTCCCTCAGGGGTCTCGATGGGGCACATTCTTCCGTAATGGGAGTAATGTACATCTCGAACCTCGAATCCGGCACGATCTCTGGACAGACCGCCGGGTCCCAGTGCGGACAGACGACGCTTATGTGTCAGCTCGCCCAGCGGGTTGTTCTGATCCATGAACTGTGACAGCTGGGAAGATCCGAAGAACTCCTTCACTGCTGCAGTGACCGGCTTGATGTTGATCAGGGACTGCGGTGTAATATTGTCCTGATCCTGTGTGGTCATACGCTCACGTACGGTACGCTCCATTCTGGAGAGACCGATGCGGTACTGGTTCTGAAGCAGCTCGCCTACCGCACGGATACGACGATTGCCCAGATGGTCGATATCGTCCTCATTACCGATACCGTACTCCAGATGCAGGTTATAGTTAATGGAAGCAATAATGTCTTCCTTTGTAATATGCTTCGGAATCAGATCGTGGATCTCGCGCTTAACCGCTTCCTTGATATCCTCGATGCTTTCATTTTCTTCCAGTATCTTTTTCAGAGCCGGATAATATACTAATTCTGTAACACCCAGTTCTTCCGGATCCACGTCCACATAGTGACGCAGGTCTACCATCATACTGGAAATGACGCGGACATCACGCTCCTCGGTCTGAATCATGACGAACGGTACTGCCGCGTTCTGGATCTCGTCTGCCAGCTCGCGGGTTACCTCGGTACCGGCCTCAGCCAGGATCTCTCCGGTCTGTGTATCTACCACATCTTCCGCCAGCACATGACCTGTGATACGGTTACGAAGCAGAAGCTTCTTATTAAACTTATAACGTCCAACCTTCGCCAGATCATATCTTCTCGGATCGAAGAACATGCTCATAATCAGACTCTCTGCGCTGTCTACTGCCAGCGGCTCGCCCGGACGAATCTTCTTATACAGCTCCAGCAGACCCTCCTGATAGCTTTCTGCGGTATCCTTGGCCAGAGTTGCCAGGATCTTCGGCTCCTCGCCGAACAGATCGATAATCTCCGGGTTTGTTCCATAACCCAGGGCACGAACCAGAACGGTTACCGGAACCTTTCTGGTACGGTCTACACGTACATAAAATACATCGTTGGAATCTGTCTCATACTCCAGCCATGCACCACGGTTCGGGATAACGGTACAGGAGTAAAGGCCTTTTCCTAATTTATCATGATCAATCGCATAGTAAATTCCAGGGGAACGTACGAGCTGGCTGACAATAACACGTTCTGCGCCGTTGATCACAAATGTACCTGTCTCCGTCATCAGCGGCAGGTCACCCATGAAAATCTCGTGTTCATTGATTTCATCTGTCTCTTTATTATAAAGACGTACTTTTACCTTCAGGGGAGCTGCGTATGTCGCATCTCTTTCCTTGCATTCTTCGATGGTATATTTCAGCTCATCCTCACCGGTACAGAGCGTGAAGTCTACAAAATCCAGACTCAGATGTCCGCTGTAATCGGCGATGGGAGAGATGTCATCGAACACTTCTCGAAGACCTTCCCGAAGGAACCAATCATAGGAATCCTTCTGGACCTCAATGAGGTTCGGCATCTCCAGGACTTCTTTCTGCCTGGAATAGCTCATTCTGAAGTTCTTACCGGTTGTGACCGGACGTATTCTGTTCTTTTCCATTGACGTTCACCCCTTATTTAATATGGAAGTTAGCTACTATTTTCGTCATTTTGCACAAAATCGCAAAATGAATTCAGAGCCTAGCTCACCACAATAGTGCATCCTACATGATACCATAAAGAGGTGTAGGTGTCAAGCTTTTTTTGTATGTTTTGGAGATTTTTTTCGAAAATGATTTTGAGACGGTTTGTGAATTTTAGTCAATATTTTTATTGATACTTTTTAAATCAGCTTCTTGATTACCCAAGATTAAAATAAGCCGGGCAGATTATCTCTGCCCGGCTCCATAAGTCGTGAAAACTTATTTCAGAGTTACAGTAGCTCCCTGCTCCTCAAGCTTAGCCTTCAGCTCATCAGCCTCTGCCTTGGAAACGCCCTCTTTCAGTACCTTCGGTGCGCCGTCTACCAGGTCCTTAGCTTCCTTCAGACCCAGACCAGTTACCTCACGGACAACCTTGATAACCTTAACCTTGGAATCTCCAGCGCTTGTCAGCTCTACGTCGAAGGAATCCTTCTCCTCAGCTGCTGCTGCGCCGTCGCCAGCTGCTGCTACAACAACACCTGCTGCTGCAGATACACCAAACTCTTCCTCACAAGCCTTTACCAGCTCGTTCAGCTCTAATACGGATAACTCTTTGATAGCGTCGATAAACTCAGCGGTAGTTAACTTTGCCATTTTATTTTCCTCCTGATTTTTCATTTTAAAATTCGTTTTTTAATAGTGGAATCACCATGGTCACTAAATTCGCACTGCGCCTTCGCCTTGCGTTCATTAAGTGTCCAGGTGGGCGTTCGTACTAAATTCGTGCTACGCACTCATTAAGTACTCACAGCCTATGCCTCCGCCTTGGACTCTGCGATCTGATTCAGAACGCGAGCAAAGTTTGTAATCGGAGACTGGATGCTGCCAAGCAGCTTGCCAAGAAGCTCTTCTCTTGACGGAACCTTTGCGATCTCAGCCATGCCTGCTGCGTCGTAGTATGTTCCCTCTACGATACCGCCCTTGATCTCAAGAGCCGGTGCCTCTTTGCCGAACTTAGCAAGGATACGTGCCGGAGCAGTTGCATCTGTCTTGGAGATAGCAATTGCGTTCGGACCCTCCAGCTGCGGAGCAAGGCTCTCACAATCTGTTCCCTTGAATGCGAAGTTCATCATCGTATTCTTGTAAACCTTGTAGATAACTCCGTTATCTCTGAGCTCTTTACGAAGTCTTGTATCCTGCTCTACGGTCAGACCGCAGTACTGAACAAGAACAACGGACTGAGCACCGTCGATATTTGCAGAAATCTCTTCTACAACCGGTTTCTTCAGCTCGATTTTTGCCATGAGTGGTGTACCTCCTTATTAGTCTATGTGTTCACCAACCCGATATCAAAAAACCTCCCTGCCGTGAAGACAGAGAGGTTTCGAAAAATCATTCAAAGTGAATGCATATCGTCCTCGGCAGGCGTGTTCAACTTATGCCTTGCGGCACCTGCTGTCTTCGGGTCGTGTTACATGCTATGAAAGCATAGCATATCTTTTTATGAATGTCAACCAATTTTTTTAATTAACCAAGCTTTGCTGTGTTCAGTCTTACGCCCGGTCCCATGGTCGGAGCGATGGTTACGCTCTTCAGGTACTGGCCCTTTACAGCTGCCGGCTTAACCTTATTGATTGCATCGATCAGCGTCTGGAAGTTGTCCGCTAACTGCTCCTCTGTGAAGGAAGCCTTTCCAATCGGCACGTGGATAATGTTAGTCTTGTCCAGTCGATACTCAATCTTACCAGCTTTGATTTCCTGGATTGCCTTGGTAACGTCCATAGTTACAGTTCCGGCCTTCGGGTTCGGCATCAGACCCTTGGGTCCAAGTACACGTCCCAGACGTCCTACAACGCCCATCATGTCCGGGGTAGCTACAACTACGTCGAAATCAAGCCATCCTTCGTTCTGGATCTTCGGAATCAGTTCCTCTGCTCCAACGAAATCTGCACCTGCTGCCTGTGCCTCGTCAGCCTTTGCATTCTTTGCGAATACCAGCACACGTGCAGTCTTACCGGTTCCGTGCGGAAGTACAACAGCGCCACGGATCTGCTGATCTGCATGACGTCCGTCACAACCTGTACGGATGTGAGCCTCGATGGTCTCATCAAATTTTGCGGTAGCAAGCTTCTTTACGATAGCTACTGCCTCATCTCTATCATACTGAGTCTGTTTGTCGTAGAGCTTAGAAGCCTCAACATACTTCTTTCCATGTTTCATATTAAATAACCTCCTGGTGGTAATTGCGGGATTCAGGGTTTTCCCTCCCACGTACAACATTTGCTATAACAGTTTCGATTAGTCCTCAACAACGATGCCCATGCTGCGAGCGGTTCCTGCGATCATGCTCATCGCGGAATCAACGTTTGCTGCATTCAGGTCCGGCATCTTAAGCTCAGCGATCTTCTGAAGCTCAGCCTTGCTGATGGTAGCAACCTTAGTCTTGTTCGGAACACCGGAACCGGACTGAATCTTGCATGCCTTCTTCAGCAGAACTGCTGCAGGCGGAGTCTTTGTGATGAAGCTGAAAGATCTGTCTGCGTAAACTGTGATAACAACCGGAATAATCATTCCGTCCTGATCTGCGGTTCTAGCATTGAACTGCTTTGTGAACTCTACGATGTTCACGCCGTGCTGTCCGAGAGCCGGACCTACAGGCGGAGCCGGTGTTGCCTTTCCAGCAGGAATCTGCAATTTAATATAACCTGTTACTTTCTTTGCCATTTTAGGCACCTCCTTGTGGTAATTGCGGGCATTTGGGTTTCTCCCTCCCACATGCTTCTACATTTGATAGTTTCGTGTTCTGATGTAATACCTTACATCTTTTTGATTTCTGAGAAGCTGATCTCGACCGGCGTTTCTCTGCCGAACAGATCCACGTTGATGGTTACGCACTGCTTACCCTGGTTGATATCCTGGATAACTCCTACAGTGTCGGCCCATACGCCGCCTGTAACCGTAACGGTATCGCCTTCCTTGAAATCTACTACGACATTTTCAGACTGGATTCCGAGCGGCCGCATTTCCTCTTCTGTCAGAGGTACCGGTTTTGATCCCGGTCCGACAAAGCCGGTCACACCACGGGTATTACGCACAACGTACCAGGTGTCGTCATTCATCACCATGTTAATCAGAACATAGCCCGGAAACATCTTCTTCTGAACCTGTTTTCTGGCACCGTTCTTCATCTCAACTACGTCCTGCAGCGGAACTCTCACTTCGAGAATCTGCTCCTCCAGGTGTCTGTTTTCAATTGTTTTCTCAATGTTGGCCTTAACCTTGTTCTCGTATCCGGAATAGGTATGAACTACATACCAGTTTGCCTCTGCCATTTTCTCACTCCTATAAACTAATCAGCATATCGATTCCATAAGACAGGATAATATCCAGAAGCTTAATTACAACTCCCAGAGCAATCGACGTAAGCACTACGGCTACGGTCTGTCTTATCACGGTCTTTCTGTCCGGCCATACAATCTTGTTGTACTCGGCTTTCAGACCCTTGAACCAGCTTTTCTTCGGTTTATCGGTGCTCTTAGTGGCCTTTTCTGCTGCTTCGCTCATCGTCCCACTATCCTTTCCTGCATCTTATTTTGTTTCTTTGTGCAGTGTGTGCTTTCTGCAGAATCTGCAGTACTTGTTGGTCTCCATCCGATCCGGATGATTCTTTTTCTCTTTTGTCATGTTGTAGTTACGCTGCTTGCACTCCGTACATGCCAATGTGATCTTTACGCGCACGACTTCCACCTCCGCTTATTTTTTGCTTGCTGGACAGCCTCGATACGCATGCCGGCATATCTTAACTGTCGTTTTTTAGGCATAAAAAAAAAGCCTACTTCCATTCGCCCTGATATCATATCATGCCAACCCTAAGCGTGTCAAGCATTTTCTTTGGAAATACGCCGGGAAAACCATCTGATAAATCCTATCTTTTACATTCCGATTAAATACTTGCCTTTCCTTCGGCAAAATGTTAAACTTTAAATATTATAAATACGTGAATTTCAGGAAATAAATCCTGAGTATGGAGAAGGAGATTACTACTATATGAATTATCAGCGGCATAAATCCGAGGAATCGGTAGAGGATTATCTGGAGACAATCCTTATCTTAAGCAGGCAGAAAGCCCAGGTGCGTTCCATCGACGTGGCCAATGAGCTCGGCTATTCCAAGCCCAGCGTCAGCGTAGCCATGAAGAATCTGCGCCAGAAGAACTATGTAAATGTTTCCGAGGAGGGCTATCTTTCCCTGACCGGGGAAGGCCTGAAGCTGGCAACTACTGTGTATGAGCGCCATTCTGTCATTTCCAACTGGCTCATCAGCCTGGGTGTATCCCAGGATGTGGCTGTGGAAGACGCCTGCCGGATGGAGCACGATATCAGCGAGGAGAGCTTCGCGGCGATTAAGAAGTATCTGCAGGATACGGAGAATTAATCTTATATAGAAGGAATTTCCAGAAAAATAAAACCGCTTCACGGGTCTGGTTACCCGGGGAGCGGTTTTTTGTGTTATGTCAACCAGTCAACTTATTCTGTTTCTTCCTTTTTTAATTCATCGAACATGGCCTTCACCGAAGGCGCATTTTTCGTCAGTCGCTTGATACTCAGGTCCTCGGCCTTATTATTGGCCAGGCGCAGGTTATTTTCAGAGGAAAGCAGGGCGTCCTTCGTCTTCTGCAAATGAGTAATCGTCTTGTCAATCTCATCGATAGCCGTCTTGAACCTCTCGCTGGCGATACGGTAATTGCGTGCGAAGCCCTCCTTGAAGGTATTCATATTTTCCTCGAACCGCAGAATGTCCACCTGCTGGTGACGGGCCAGCTCCAGCTCCCGGCGGTACTGAAGGGAATTCAGCGCCGCGTTTCGAAGCAGCGTAATCATGGGAATAAAAAACTGAGGGCGGATTACATACATTTTCTCATAACGGTAGGATACGTCCACGATACCGTTGTTATAGAGTTCGTTGTCGATCTCCAGCAGGGAAACCAGCACGGCGTACTCGCACTTTTTTTCCCGGCGATCCTTGTCAAGCTCCTTTAAGAAATCCTCGTTCTTGTGCTTGGTGGCCGTCTCATCCATCTCATTTTTCATCTCAAACATGATGGAAATGAATTCCACGCCGTCGGCGGCTTCCCGGAAAATGAAGTCGCCCTTACTGCCGGTGCGGGCGTCATTATCCTTTTCAAAGTAAGCGTTCGGAAACGCAGTCATACGCAGGGCGTTGAACTGATTCAGGCAGTGTAGCTCCAAGCTCTCGCCAATCATTTTTGTGGACTGACGGGCCTTAAAATCCTTGTAGTATTCAATCTGCTCGTCCTTCATTTTCAGCTTTTCCTCGTACTGCTTCTGAAGAGCCTGCTCTTTCAGCTCATTTTCCGTGGTTTTGTTGGCCAGCTGACTTTTCAGGGCGGTGATCTCGGTGGTTTTCTCCGAAAGCTCCCTGTCTTTTTCACTTACGACCTCAGCTACAGCCAGCTTTTTCTCGGTCTCCGTACCGGAGATCTGAGCCCGCAGCTCGGCGATAAGGCGGTCCAGCTTCTGAATCTCTGTCTCCTTCTTCGCTAAAGCAGCGTCGTATTCCTGCTTCTGTTCCAGCTTCAGGAGGCGCAGCTCGCTCTCCTGCTTTCCGGCCAGCTCCTCCTCCCGGCGGCGCAGTTCTTTATCGAATTCTTTGTCCCGGACCTGCTGCACGATCTGAGCATAGCCGGATTCGTCCACCACGAAGACCTCGCCGCAGCTGGGGCATTTGATTTCCTGCATGTTCCTATTTCTCCTTTATTTAAAATCTTATCTCTATTTTCTCTTTTGCATGTTCCCATTTTAGCACAGATACTTCCGGCCTTCCAGCTTTATAAACAGCAAAATTTAAGGGCATGGCTCACACCGCCATGCCCATCTTATGTAAACTTACTTTTTCAGCACATCATTCATACTTCCCATCCGGTATCCGGCCAGATCCATGGTCACGTACAGGAATCCGTACTCCTTCAGCTTTGCCACCACATCGACGCGGACCTTCTCTTCCATCAGCTTGTCGAACTGCTCCGGCAGCACCTCGATGCGGGCCAGATTGCCGTGGATACGGACGCGCACCTGACGGAAACCGTAATCCAGAAGCAGCTGCTCGGCCTTCTCTACCATGGCAAGCTTTTCTTTGGTAATGCTTTCGCCGTACACGAAACGGGACGCCAGACAGGCGAAGGACGGCTTATCCCAGGTGGGCAAATCCATGTCTTTGGAGAGCTCGCGAATCTCTTCCTTCGTAAGCTCCGCTTTTCGCAACGGGCTCTTGATATCCAGCTCGGCGATGGCCCGGAGTCCCGGGCGGTAGTCGCCATTGTCGTCCATATTGGAACCCTCTGCCACGTATGCAATACCGTTGTCTGCCGCCAGCTGCTTCATTTTCTCAAACAGCTCATGCTTGCACAGATAGCAACGATTGGGCGGATTCTTAGAAAATCCGTCTATCTCAAGCTCCTCGGATTCGCAGATAATGTGGCGGATACCCTCTTTTTCGCAAAATGCCTTTGCCTCTGTCAGCTCTCTTTTCGGAAAAGAGCAGGACTGCGCCGTCACGGCAATGGCCTTGTCGCCCAACACCTCATGGGCTACCTTCAATAAAAAGGTGGAATCTACGCCGCTGGAAAAGGCCACGGCCACACTTCCCAGCTCCCGCAGATAAGCCTTCAAATTTTCCAGTTTCTGTTCTGCTGTATTCTGCATGCTTTTACCCCCTGCGTTTGTCATTGTTTTCATACCTCCACAGCTGTTTTCCGGACTGCGGTATTTTTATAAGCATACTATAGAATCCTCTTTTTTTCAATACTTAGTTTTTCAGTAGGAAATATCCGTTTCTTATGTGATTATACCAAATAATTCTTGACTTTCCGCCATTTTCAGGATATAATATTTTCGTTCAAATGTATTTTCGAAGAGGATTGATTCACATGTTTTTGTAAGTCATCGTTCACTTTGATGCTTTACAAAAACATGTGATTTTTTTATTTTCGGACAGCATGGGAACATACATTATATTTTCTATATTTATTAGGAGGCTTCATTTTATGAACAAGGGTACTGTTAAGTGGTTCAACGGAACAAAGGGATACGGCTTCATCACCAACTCTGAGACAGGCGAGGATGTATTCGTACATTTCACCGGCATCGTTGCTGATGGCTTCAAGACTCTGGAGGAAGGCCAGTCCGTTACTTTCGATGTAACCGAGGGTAATCGTGGACCGCAGGCTACCAACGTTGTCGTTGTAGCTTAAGCTGTTTCGATACAAAAGAAAAGACATCTTTCGGAAGTAAAAATGGGCATTCCATCAGGGATGCCCATTTTTTGTCGCGTAATATTCGATGATTATTTCTGCTCTTCTGTGCTGTCACCGTCTCCGGTTCCCTCTCCTGCCAGCTTTAACAGATCCTCGATCTCTTCCACAGGCATGTCCATAAACGCGGACAGTTCTTCCACAGAGACCTGACGCTCCAGCTCGCCGGACAGCTCTTTGATGCCGTCGCTGAGCTCATTTAAACGATCCGCAATCAGCTCGCCTGCGGATTTCTCCGTCTGCTGATCCTCCAGCGCTTCGCTGACTGCTTTTTCGATCTCTTCTTTCAGATAATCCAGAGCGGATACGCCCTCTTCCCGGAGTCCGAGAGTCTCCAGCGCCAGCATCAGACCGATATTGCCTTCCTGAATCAGGTCGCCGATGGGAAGTCCCCGGCCCGCGTAATGCTTTGCAGTCTCCACCACCTTCGGAAGCAGCTGTTCGGTGAGACGCGCCTTTGCGTCATTGTCTCCGCTCTCCTCCACTTCCCTGCAGAACTCCAGTAATGCCTCTTCTTCCACTGTCTTCAGGTAACTCAAATCCTCCTCGTACTGAGTCAAAAAGGTCTGTTCCTCCTCAGAAAGCTCCGGCGTGCCCTCCTTTCCGTCCGCCGCAGGCACATAGCCCTCCACGGTAATCATTTTGGATGCCAGATAAGCAAATACCAGGTCGTACTGCTCCTCGGTCAGATCCATGTCCTTTAAAAACGTCTTTACCGCGTCGGTACTGAGACGGTTGTTATTGATTTTTGCCAGCTCGCCCAGATCCTCCAGACGCTTCTGGAATGCTTCTTTTTCCATTTATTTACTCTCCTTTTGTCCGATCATCATTTCATGCTCTTTCCGGATTTCCTGATAAAGCTCATACAGGGTCCAGTCCGCATTGTGTTCTGTCACCATAGCCTTCATGGGAATCGGCGGCACCTTGGCCTTTCTGAGACTTCCAAGCAGCTCCTGCAGCCGACGCTGTCCAAAGCCGTGCAGCACCAAAAGCTTTTCCGGAATCACCGGCGCTTCCGCTGCCTTCTCCTGCTCCTCATATCCGGGCAGCCCGGCCAGCGCCCCCACCTTTTCGGCCGTCTGTTCCGGCGTGATGTTGCGAATCCGGATGCCCATGCGCACCAGTACGCCCTTTAAGAGCCGATCTGCGTCGGATTTCTCCGGTGTATAATAAAGCACAAGTTCTTTTGCGGTTGCCATTGCATTCTCCTTCTATAAAAAATCGTATTTCTATTGTAGCATGACGGGAAATGTCCTGCAAGTCCACCCGGAAAGAAGCTTCCCTGTTTTTCCAATTCATGTTATACTGGTTTTATCATTTATGAATGGGAGAAGTGTTCATGAAAAAACGGGAATCCTTTAACAGCCAGTGGGGCTTTATTCTGGCCTGCATCGGCTCCGCAGTGGGAATGGGCAACATCTGGATGTTTCCGACCAGAGTATCCTTATATGGGGGCGGTTCTTTTCTGATCCCCTATTTTATTTTCGTCATTTTAATCGGTTCCACCGGCGTCATCGGGGAAATGTGTCTGGGACGGGGTACCCGCTCCGGACCCATCGATGCCTTCGGCATGGCCTGTGAGACAAAAGGAAAGCGGAAAATCGGCGAGACCCTTGGCTGGATTCCGGTTCTGGGCGCATTCGCTATGGCCATCGGCTATACCGTCGTCATGGGCTGGATTTTAAAATACATGGTTGGCACATTTACCGGGGCGACCCTGGCAGCCGGCGATATCGACGGTTTTGCCGCAAACTTTAGCAGCATGGCCTCTGCCTGGGGCAATAACTTCTGGCAGATTCTGGCTCTCCTGATCTGCATGGCCATCCTGATGTTCGGCGTGGGAAGCGGTATCGAAAAGGCCAACAAGGTTATGATGCCGATCTTTTTCTTGCTGTTCATCGTACTGGGCGTCTATGTGGCCTTTCAGCCGGGTTCCTCGGCAGGTTATCAGTATATTTTCCGCGTAGACCCAAAGGCACTGGCCAGCCCGACCACTTGGATTTTCGCCCTGGGACAGGCATTTTTCTCCCTGTCCGTGGCCGGAAACGGTACGCTGATCTATGGATCGTATTTTTCGGATGAAGAGGATATTCCTGCTTCTGCTGGCCGGGTAGCTTTTTTTGATACCATGGCTGCCTTGCTGGCTGCACTGGTCATTATCCCGGCTATGGCAACCACCGGCGCGCAGCTCAACCAGGGCGGTCCGGGGCTTTTATTCATTTTCCTGCCCCATCTTATCCGTTCCATGCCGGGCGGCTGGCTCATTGCGATTATTTTCTTCACCGCGGTATTTCTGGCCGGCATAACCTCGCTGATGAATCTCTATGAAGCCCCCATTGCCACAGTGCAGGAAAAGACCGGCCTCTCCCGGATTCCGTCCTGCTGCATCATCGCCGGCATCGGCATCGCTGTTTCCCTGCTGATTCAGGGCATCGTCTCCAACTGGATGGACGTGCTCTCCATCTACATCTGCCCCCTGGGCGCAGGCCTGGCCGGGATCATGCTGTTCTGGGTGTTCGGAAAGCAGTATGTGGAAAATGAAGTCAACAAGGGGCGGAAGCACCCCTTTGCCAAATGGTTTTATCCGATCTGCAAATATCTCTATGTACCGATTTGTTTCCTGGTGCTGATTCTCGGAATCGCCCTGGGCGGAATTGGATGATTATTTTTCAAAACTACTATGGAAGGACAGAGAAACTGATGTTTTTTATCTGTGGAATCAATCAGGAAGAAAAAGAACTGGGAAGCTTCGGCCCCTATATCTGCGGGGCCTGCGGAAGTTATGGGCGGTATCGGGTTTACATAACCTATATGTGTCTGAGCCTGTTTTTCATTCCGATTTTTAAATGGAGTAAAAAGTACTACGTACAGACCTCCTGCTGCCAGAGCCTCTATGAGCTGGATCCGGAGATCGGAAAACAGCTTCAGCGAGGTGAAACTGTGGAAATCCGTCCGGAAGACCTGACGCTCATACGCCGTGGAAACAGCGGTTACAACGGCTGGCAGAATCCACCGCGCCGCCACGTCTGCCCGGCCTGCGGGTATGAGACGGAAGAAGATTTCGCGTACTGCCCCAAGTGCGGGACGCGAATGGAAGATCGATAAAACAGTGAACGGGATAGCGCACCCTTTATGGAGTGTCCTATCCCGTCTTTTTTATTTTCTGCGGACCAGAAGTCCCACATTTTCCACCCCCGCGGTCTGGGGGAACATGTCTACCGGCTGCACCTTCGTAAGCTCATAGCTTCCGTCCGCGCAGAGGATCTTCAGATCCCGGGCGAAGGTGGCCGGGTCGCAGCTCACATAGACAATGCGCTCCGGGGCCATGGCGAGCATGGTCTCAAGGCAGGCGCTGTCACAGCCCTTCCGGGGCGGATCGATGACAATGACGTCGGCGTGGATGCCTTCTTTTTCGTATCGCTCAGGCAGAACCTCTTCCGCCTTGCCCAGATAAAATTCCACATTGGAAATACCGTTTAGCTCGGCGTTGTGCTTCGCGTCCTCCACGGCCTGGGGCACGATTTCCACGCCGTAGACTTTCTTCGCGCTCCGGGCCAGAAACAGGGAAATGGTTCCAATGCCGCAGTAGAGCTCCCAGACCGTCTCCTGACCGGATAGGCCTGCATATTCCAGAGCGGTACGGTACAGCTTCTCGGTCTGCACCGGATTTACCTGGTAAAAGGACAGGGGCGAAATCTGATAACTGATATCACTGATTTTGTCCGTGATATAGGTCTGACCGCGCACCGGAATGATCTCATTGCCCAAAATCACGTTGGTGTTCTTCTGATTTACATTCAGGGTCAGGCTGGTCATGCCCGGAATCATAAAGAGGCGGTCCGCCAGCTTCTCGATCTGCGGGAATTTTCGGCCATTGATAACCAGGCTTACCATAATTTCGCCGGTGGCGAAGCCTTTCCGGATCAGCACATGGCGCAAAAGACCTTTGCCGGTATTCTCATCGTAAGGCTCGATGTGATGCTCATTCAGAAAATCGAGAATCATGTTCAAAATGGTCTGATTCTCCTGGATTCCCAGAGCACAGTCCGTCTCCGGCACGATGCTGTGGGTGCGGCCCGCGTAGAAGCCGGTCACGATACGGCCCTCCTTGTCCTTTCCAAATGGGAACTGGGCCTTATTGCGGTAGCGGTAGGGCTCGTCCATGCCCAGGACCGGACCCACCGGGGGCTCGGTGAAACCGCCCAGGCGCTTCAGATCCTCGCGCACCTTTTCTTCTTTATATAAGAGCTGCTTTTCATAAGAAAGCCCCTGAATCTGACAGCCGCCGCAGCGTCGGTGCTGGGCGCACCGGGGCTTCTCCCGATCGGGAGACGGCTCCAGAAGCTCTACAAGCCTCGCAAAAGCATAGGTCTTTTTTACTTTCGTCAGACTGACCCGCGCCTTATCTCCGGGAAAGGTATCTTTTACAAAAAGGGGATAGCCATCTATTTTGCCTATCCCCTCTCCTGCGCTTCCCATCGATTCGATTGTCACTTCCACCAAATCGTTCTTTTTCAACTTAAACCTCCGTCTTACGCAGATTGGACTCGAAGAACCGGTTGTAACCAAGCCAGCCCATATTGGTGCCCGCTGCCTTGAAGATCTCCTTCATGGTCTCCATCTTCGCGTCTGTATTGTCCGCCAGATTCAGCGCCATGGCCTCGGCCAGAGCTGGTTTCTTCGGGGATCCGTACTCCAGCTCGCCGTGATGGGCCAGGATACAGTGCTTCAATTCATTTTCCAGCTTCTTCGGGAAGCCCGGAATCTGATGCGCCCGCTCGGCTACCATCTCACTGCCCATGGCGATATGGCCCAGCAGCTGTCCCTCGTCCGTGTAATCATTTTCCGGAAACTCGGAAAGCTCATAGACCTTGCCGATATCGTGGCACATGGCTGCTGTATACAATAAATCCCGGTTCAGATAGGTATAATTCTGTACATAATACTCGCAGAGCTTCGTTACATTTAACGTATGCTCCAACAGACCGCCCACGAAGCTGTGGTGTACGGTCTTGGCCGCGGAATGGAACTTGAAGCCCTTGATAAATTCCGCGTCATCCACGAACAGGCTCTTTAAGAGCGCCCGCAGATGGGGTTCCTGCACCTGATTTGCGTAGCCCATCAGTTCCTGATACATTTCTTCTATATCCCGCTCGCTGACCGGCAGGTAATCCGCCGGGTTGTACTCGCCCTCCCGGGCCTTTCTGACACGCTTTACATTCAGCTGCAGCGCGCCCTGAAAGCTGGTGGCGTCCGCCATAATATCAATATAGTCCATCGCTTCAAAATCATCGATCCCCTGAGAATTGGGATCCCAGATCTTGGCGTCCACCGTGCCTGTCTTATCCTGCAGAATCAGGTTCTCATATGTTTTTCCATTTTTTGTAACCGCAGACTGACGCTGCTTGCACAGATAGATACCGGAAATGCGCTCACCTTCCCGGATAGTCTCAATATATTTCATCTTTCATACTCTCCTCATAAATTCGTAACTGTCCGTAGCTGTTCAGTACATTCATTCAACGCACTATTTTAACACATCCAGCTTCACACTGCACGCAATTTCTTTATATTCTTCTTTGCCCTGGCGCATGACCTTCACCTGGATCACCTGATCCTTGGAGAATTTCAGCAGCATTTCCTGAATCTCCGTCACGCTCGTAACAGCCTTCCCGCTGATCTCGATGATCACATCGCCCGCCTGCAGACCGCCGTTCAGGGCCGGGGAATCCGGCTCCACATCGGACACGTAGACGCCCGTGGGGATGCCCTGGCTCTCCGCGATCTCCGCCGTCACCTGGCTGCCCTTAATGCCCATGTACACCAGATCCTGGCTGTTGGACAGATGCTCGATGACTGCCTTCATATCGGAAATGGCATAGGCCGTCAGGGCCCGCTCATTGGATGCATGGAGATAGGTGTCCTCAATAAGGCCGATGACCTGTCCGTCCAGATTTACCAGCACGCCGGTACCGCCGTCGGAACGCTCCATATCGGTAATCAGAAGCCTGTATTCGCCGTCAATGACGCGGGTCTTATGGCCCGGCGCCACCAGATTGCCGAATTTCAGGGAACCGGCAAAGCCTGCGGGACTGCCCACGGCAATGACGCTGTCGCCCGCCTTCACACTCTTGGAGCTGCCCAGATCCGCGATTTTTACCACTTCCATGGTGCCCTCGTCCACCGCCGCCAGATTCACGCTCACAATAGCCATACCGGTTACCCGGTCATAATTCTTCAGGACCGCATCCTGACTTTTTCCATCCACAAAAGTGACCTGAAGCTTGCTTGCGTCCTTCACCGGCTCGTAAGGCGTCAGAATCAGAAGCTCCACGCCGTTATTGCCCACCAGAAGACCGCTGATCTCCCGGCGGCTCTCATAGGTCTCGTTGAACCAGTCGGTGTCGCTGCTGGCTGCCGTCACGGTCACTAAGCTCTTATTTACCTCGCCGGCTACAGCCTTCAGCTTTGTATACAATTTCTGATAATCCGCCAATTCCAGCTCCTGGGGCTCCGTAATCACTACCGTCTCTCCGGTCGGCTCCTGGGTCACCTCGTCCGGCTCGTCGTCCCGTGGAATCGTGATCTCCGTCTTTTCCTCCTTACCCAGGGCGCGCTCCATAAACGGCTGAAGCTTCACGAACACGAAGCAGGCCACCGCGCCGCACAGAGCCGCCACCAGCAGCCAGTAGCAGAGCTGGCGGAACCGTCTGGTCTGGTAAAAGGGCTGCTTTTTTATCTTTTCTTTTACAAAGGAAAATTCTCCATCGTTTGATTTTCTCTCTTCTGCCATAGAAACCCTCCGCAGTCAATAAGGAGAGTTTGGGACCGAGTCCCAAACTTGGATATCACGAATTGCTCCGCCTTACGGCTCCCGCAATTCTACGCCCATTCGGAATCCGCAGATTTGCTCCGCAAATCGCTACTTCCTCATGTGCGGCGGGTTCCAAAGAGAAAGTCCTTATCATGCAAGCATGAACGGCCTTCCTCCTTGTAACCCTTGTTATCCATATTTTAATACATTTTTACAGGAGTGTCCACATATAAAAACCCTCTTTTCATTCTATCCAAAGTGCGGTATACTTTGGGTATTATGAATAGAAAAGCTTATAACACACTGGAATTTTATAAAATTATCGATCGTCTGGCCGCCGAGGCAGGAAGCGCGGGCGGACGCAAACGCTGTATGGACCTTGAACCCATGCAGGATCTGGCGGCCATTACCGCCGCCCAGCAGGAGACCGGGGACGCCCTGACAAGACTTTACCGCAGAGGCGGCGTGGCCTTCTCCGGCACCAAGGATGTGCGCGCCTCCCTGAAACGCCTGGAGATCGGAAGCACCTTGAATATTCCGGAGCTTCTGGACGTCTGCTCCCTTCTGGAGACGGCGGCCCGGGCGAAGCAGTATGCCCGTCAGAACGAGGGTCGGGAGGAGAATCCGGATTCCCTCGATCCACTTTTTGACGCGCTGGAGCCCTGTACCCAGCTTTCAGGTGAAATCCGCCGCTGTATTCTCTCTGAGGATGAGATAAGCGACGACGCCAGCCCCGCCCTGCACCATGTACGCCGCTCCATCCTGGCGGCCAACGACAAGATTCATTCGACCCTGTCCGGCATGGTCCATGGTTCCGCGCGGACTTATCTGCAGGACGCCGTCATCACTCAGCGAAATGGCCGCTACTGTATCCCGGTCAAGGCCGAATACCGCAGCCAGGTGCCCGGCATGATTCACGACCAGTCTTCCACCGGTTCCACCCTGTTCGTGGAGCCCATGGCCGTCGTAAAACTGAATAATGATTTAAAGGAATTATATCTGAAGGAACAGGAAGAAATTGAGCACGTACTGGAAGCCTTAAGCAACCAGACCGCGTTCTGTACTGAGGAGCTGGAGCAGGACTACGAGATTCTGACCACCCTCGACTTCATTTTCGCCAAAGCCAGGCTGGCTAAAAATATGAAGGCCACCCGCCCCCGCTTCAACGAAAAACGGCAGATCTATATTAAGGAAGGCCGTCACCCGCTGCTGGATCCGAAGAAGGTGGTCCCTGTCACCATCCGTCTGGGACAGGACTATGATCTGCTCATCGTCACCGGTCCTAATACCGGCGGTAAAACGGTATCCCTGAAGACCACCGGCCTTCTGACCCTGATGGGCCAGGCCGGACTCCATATTCCCGCCGCCCAGAATTCTGAACTGGCCGTCTTCGACGACGTGTACGCAGATATCGGCGACGAGCAGAGCATCGAGCAGTCCTTAAGTACTTTCTCGTCCCATATGACCAACATCATCCGGATTCTGAACGAGGCTTCCTTAAATTCACTGGTGCTTTTCGACGAGCTCTGCGCCGGAACCGACCCCACCGAGGGCGCGGCCCTGGCTATCGCGATTCTGTCCCATTTGCATAAAATGGGCATCCGCACCATGGCCACCACCCACTACAGCGAGCTGAAGGTCTTCGCCCTCTCCGCTGACGGCGTGGAAAATGCCTGCTGCGAATTCGACGTGGAAACCTTAAGCCCCACCTATCGGCTTCTCATCGGTATTCCCGGCAAGAGCAATGCCTTTGCCATCTCCAGGAAGCTGGGGCTGCCCGACTTCCTCATCGAGGACGCGAAGGGTCACTTAAGCGAGCAAAATGAGAGCTTCGAGGATCTCTTATCCGATCTGGAGAGCAGCCGCCGCACCATTGAGCTGGAGCAGGCAGAAATTCAGGAACATAAAGAGGAAATCCGTTCCCTCCGGGAGGCTCTGGAGAAGAAGCAGGAGAAGCTGGACGCCCAACGCGACCGTATCCTGCGAGAAGCCAACGAGCAGGCCCGCAAAGTCCTGCAGGAGGCCAAGGATTATGCCGACGAGACCATGAAGAACTTCCATAAGTTTGGCAAGGCTAACATTTCCGCAAGTGAGATGGAGGCGGAGCGGGCCAAGCTGCGGGAGCGTATGAAGAAGACCGAAAAGGCCATGAGCAAGGATGTTGCAAAGAAGCCGAAGAAGGCGCTGAAGGCCTCCGACCTGCACCTGGGCGATACCGTAAAGGTACTGAGCCTGAATCTCCAGGGCACGGTCAGCACCCTGCCCGATGCCCGGGGCAATCTCTATGTGCAGATGGGTATCCTGCGCTCGCAGGTGAAGCTCACCGATCTGGAGCTGGTGGAGGAGGCTGTCATCACCGCCAAGCAGTTCCAGCGCACCAGCGCAGGCAAGATTAAGATGAGCAAGTCTGCCAGCGTCAGCACCGAGATCAACCTTATCGGCATGACTGTAGACGAGGCTCTGGCCCATCTGGATAAATATCTGGACGACGCTTACCTGGCTCATCTTCCTTCCGTCCGCATTGTACACGGAAAAGGCACCGGAGCGCTCCGGAAGGCCGTACAGGGACTCTTAAAGCGCAACAAATACGTAAAATCCTACCGTCTGGGCGAGTTCGGCGAGGGCGACGCGGGCGTTACGATTGCAACCTTCAAACAGGAGTAAAAGAATGGTAGCGAAACAGAAAATTCTCATCGTTGACGACGATAACAATATCGCAGAGCTGATTTCTCTGTATCTGACTAAAGAATGTTATGAGACCATGATTGTTAATGACGGCGAGGAGGCCCTGAAGGTCTTCGATACCTTCAAGCCCCAGCTGATTCTGCTGGATCTGATGCTGCCGGGCATCGACGGCTATCAGGTCTGCAGAGAGATCCGCGCCAGGTCCAACACGCCGATTATCATGCTGTCCGCCAAGGGCGAAGTCTTTGACAAGGTTCTCGGCCTTGAGCTGGGCGCGGACGACTACATCATCAAGCCCTTTGATTCCAAGGAGCTGGTGGCCCGGGTTAAAGCGGTGCTCCGACGGTATCAGCCTGCGAAGCCTGCGGAAACCTCTGCACCTGCCGCCAAGATCGTGGAATACCCGGATCTGGTCATCAACCAGACCAATTATTCCGTTCTCTATCAGGGCAGGCCCGTGGATATGCCGCCCAAGGAACTGGAGCTTCTGTATTTCCTGGCTTCCTCTCCCAATCAGGTGTTCACCAGAGAACAGCTTCTCGATCACATCTGGGGCTACGAGTACATCGGCGATACCCGGACCGTGGACGTCCACATCAAGCGTCTCCGGGAGAAGATCGGGGATCATCCCAGCTGGAGCCTGACCACGGTCTGGGGCATCGGCTACAAATTTGACGTCAAAGGATAACGGATGATGAAACACTCCCTTTACCTGAAATTCATACTGGCCTATATCATCTTCGGCTTCTTAAGCTTCTTTACCATCGCAGTATTCAGCTCCCAGATGACGCTGAATTATCTGACCGGACAGGAGGCGGAGGATCTGTATCGGGAGGCCAATTATATTTCCTCGAATTTCGTGCGGAATTATTATTCGGACGCGGCGGATTCCCGCTCCTTAAATACGATTCACTCCCATTTTCAGGCGCTTAGCACCTATCTGGGCGCTGATATCTGGCTGTTGAACACGGACGGCACGGTGCTGGTCAATTCCGCCGGCGGCTATTCCAGCGAGTCTGCCACGGTCATCGAGGATTTTGATCCGACGGATATGGGCAGCAATTATTATATGATCGGCGACTTCTATGGCATGTTCCGTGAGAACACGCTCTCGGTGGCCGCGCCTGTCACCTACAATTTCAAGCCCCGGGGCTATGTGCTGATTCATCTGCCCATGTCAGTGCTGACCGGGGAGCGGGATGCCCTGTTAAATATCACCTACATGACCCTGCTCTTTATTTTCGCCTTTTCCCTGTTGGTGCTGGGCGTCTTTACCTTCGCCGTGTACCGTCCTCTGCTGAAAATCACGTCGGCTGCCAGGCAGTACGCAGAGGGTAATTTCTCCTACGCCCTGGAGATTGCCGGGGAAGATGAGATTGGCCAGCTGGCCGCCACCCTGAACTATATGGCCCATGAGCTGGGTGAGACCGACGAATACCAGAAGAAATTTGTGGCAAATATTTCCCACGATTTCCGCTCACCGCTGACCTCGATTAAAGGCTATGTGGAAGCGATTCTGGACGGTACCATCCCCGCGGAAATGCAGGAGAAGTACCTGAAAATCGTTCTCATGGAGACAGAACGTCTGAACAAGCTGACCAGCGGACTTCTGACCTTGAATTCCTTCGACACGAAGAAAAACCGGCTGGATATCACGGATTTCGATATCAACGCCGTCATCAAGGATACGGTATCCTCTTTTGAGGGCCGCTGTACAGCCCGCCATATCTCCATGGAGCTGCTCTTCGACGCCAGACAACAGTTTGTCTCCGCAGATATGGGCAAAATTCAGCAGGTTATGTACAACCTTCTGGACAACGCCATCAAATTCAGTCCGGACAATTCTGTCATCACCATCGAGACAACCCTGCGGCACGAAAAGGTCTTTATCTCGGTAAAGGATCAGGGCGTCGGCATTCCCCGGGACAGCATGAAGAAAATCTGGGAACGTTTCTACAAGACCGACACCTCCCGGGGCAAAGACAAAAAAGGCACCGGTCTGGGGCTGTCCATCGTAAAAGAGATTATTACGTCCCACGGGGAACATATCAACGCCATCTCCACGGAGGGCGTGGGAACGGAATTTATCTTTACGCTGCCGCGGGTGCATACGGAGGAAGAATAGCACAACATAAAACAGACCGTTTTACCAATATCCATCCTCATTGAAAATGGTATTGGCGAAATGGTCTGTTCTTCTCCTCTTTATCTCCCTGTATCTATCTCTTTGTCAGCTGCGCTTTCAAAGCAGCGATCTCCGCATCTTTCTTGCTTAACTCTGCATCCTTCTCGCTAATCACTGCATCCTTTTCCTTTCCTCGCAGTTTCTCCTTATCCAACTCTTCCTTCAATTCTTCCACATAGTATTTTAACGAATTCTCATCCAAAATCCGCAATGCCTCTGACCACATACCGATAACCTCCTCTGGATTACGGCGCAACAGGGCAATCTCCTGATAGATGGATTCCAACCACGGATAGCGCTCAATGCTCTGGTCAGCATCCTCCAGCTTCTCCGTGGTCAACAGAGACAGCCATGCGTGCAAATCGCCTTTATCATCTTCAGCATACGGGATTTTTCGAAATACGTCAAGGGCTATCAGGAAATATTCGTCCAGCATCTCCAACTTCAGTCCACTATCATAGTTGATTTTTCCATGATGAAAATATGTACCACCATGACGATGAAATTCAGCTGTAGACTTTTCGTAAAGGACAATTACATAGACCTTTTTCACATCGCGATATGTAAAATTAGCGCCCTTTTCACCACGAACCCGTGTGTACTGCCGCATCAGCAGATCTGCTGCATAGCAGGACAATCGCTCCTCTGTAAATGCATAGCCATTTTTCTGAATCTCGATGTTCGCCAGTGATCCATTTTCTAATTCCACCAGCAAATCCATGATCAGGTAGGTCTCACCATCAATCAGACTGTCCTCTACCGGAAGAATTCTTTTGATTTTCACACGCATTCCCAGAATAGAGGAAATGAATTTTTCCAGCCGGTCTGCATGTCTGTCCGGATTGAAGATGAACTTAAAAAACGGATCATAAGTCAATGGCAAGGACTGATTTCCTGCAAAAAAATCCAGAATCCGTACTTTCCAACTTTCGTTCTTAATTCCCTGATAGGTCTTATACAGTCTCGTTG
>CAKROP010000006.1 GCA_934373375.1 uncultured Anaerosacchariphilus sp. | reverse complement strand
GGTGCTGAAAGCCCGGGACATCGACACCCGCGTTACGGGCCGGACCACCGGTCATCCGGTCCGGGCGCTTCGCAATGAAATGACAAAGAAGTACCTGGAAATGGAAGCGGCGGGAGCCACAGCAGAGGAATTGGAATATCTGACCCTGGGCGGCCTTCGAAAGGCTGTCGTGGAGGGTGATGTGAAAAACGGCAGTGTTATGTCAGGCCAGATAGCAGGACTGGTGAAGGATGAGCTTCCCTGTAAGGAAGTCGTGGAAAGCATTATGGCAGAAACGGAAAAAGTCTTAAAGGGAGCGGCAAAGTATGAGTAAAACCGTGTGGATGTTCCCGGGACAGGGAGCCCAGAAGGTGGGCATGGCAAAGGATTTTTACGAAAACAGTACCCTGGCGCGGCAGCTTTTTGACGAGGCGGACGCGGCATTGGATTTCGACCTGAAAGCTACCTGCTTTGAGGAAAATGAGCAGATCCACCTGACGGAATACACCCAGCCCTGTCTGGTGACAGCCTGTCTGGCCATGGCTGCAGAGCTTCGAAAGCGTGGCTTCAGGCCGGATATGACGGCGGGCTTAAGCCTTGGCGAGTACGCGGCCATTGCGGCGGCAGGCGGCATGAGTCCACTGGACGCCATCCGTCTGGTGCGGAAGCGGGGATTGCTCATGCAGAATACGATCCCGGCAGGTGAGGGAGCCATGTGCGCGGTGCTGGGAATGGAGACGGCAGTTATCGAGACGGTGCTTTCCGGCGTCGATGGCGTGACCATCGCCAATTATAACTGTCCGGGTCAGCTTGTGATTACCGGAAGAACAGCGGCGGTAGAGACGGCAGCAGAAAAGCTGAAGGACGCAGGGGCCAGACGTGTGGTTCCCTTGAAGGTCAGCGGACCGTTCCATTCCCCACTCCTGGAAAGTGCGGGAGAGAAGCTGTCAGAGGAGCTTGCCAAAGTAGAATTCCATGAGTTAGACATACCTTACTACGCCAATGTGACGGCGGCAAAGGTTACGGATAAAGCGGAAATCGCTTCGCTTCTGGCGAAGGGCGTATCCTCTCCGGTGCGCTGGCAGCAGAGCGTGGAGGCCATGATCGCGGACGGCGCGGATACCTTTGTGGAAATCGGACCGGGTCGGACGCTTGCCGGATTCCTGAAGAAAATCAACCCGGACGTGAAGGTTTATCATGTGGCAGCATGGGAAGATATGGAGAGTCTGGCACAGTAAAAACGGGAAAAAGCAGATTTTAAAGAAGGCAGTTTTCGAAAAAGGAAAACTGTGACAGGAAAGAGATAAAAGAATGAGTTTAGACGGAAAAATCACCCTGGTAACAGGCGCGTCCCGGGGCATTGGCCGGGCCATCGCCATGGAGCTCGCGGCAAAGGGAGCCTTTGTCATTGTCAATTACAACGGCTCCGAAGCGGCGGCAGCCGAAACGGTGCAGGCCATCGAGGCGGCAGGCGGCAAAGCGGCAGCCTGGCAATGCAATGTGGCTGATTACGCAGCCTGTGAACAGATGGTAAACGGCGTACTGGAACAATACAAGCGGATCGACATTCTGGTCAACAACGCGGGCATTACCCGGGACAATCTGTTGATGAAAATGTCCGAGGCGGAATTCGACGCAGTCCTGGACACGAACCTGAAGGGAACCTTTCATACCATGCGTTTTGTGTCCCGGCAGATGTTGAAGCAGCGGGCGGGCCGCATCATCAATCTGGCCTCGGTAGTCGGCGTCGTCGGAAATGCAGGCCAGACCAACTACGCGGCTTCCAAAGCAGGCGTCATCGGCATGACAAAGACGGCGGCGAAGGAGCTGGCGGCCCGCGGCATTACGGTCAACGCCATTGCGCCGGGCTTTATCGAGACAGACATGACGGGCAAGCTCAGTGAGAAAATCAGAGAGCAGATGAGTGCCCAGATTCCGCTGGGACATTTTGGAAAACCGGAGCATGTGGCGAAAGCGGCGGCCTTCCTGGCTTCCGACGACGCGGCATATATCACCGGACAGGTACTGAACGTAGACGGCGGCATGGTAATGTAACACAGGCAGATAGAGGAGCTTAGAAATAAATGAAAAGACGAGTGGTTGTAACGGGACTGGGCGCAGTGACCCCCATCGGCAATACCGTACCGGAATTCTGGCAGGGAATCCGGGAGGGCCGGGTAGGAATCGGTGAGATTACCCGTTTTGATACAGAAAGCTTTAAGGTAAAGCTGGCGGCGGAGGTCAGGGATTTTGATGCGGCAGAGCGTATGGAGCCCAAGGCAGCGAAGCGCATGGAACGTTTTTCCCAGTATGCGGTGGCAGCGGCCAAAGAGGCCTTTGCGGATGCGGATCTGCATCTGGAAGAGGAGGATCCCTTCCGGGCAGGCGTCATCGTAGGCTCAGGCATCGGCTCCCTGGAGACAGTGGAGAACGAGTACGCAAAGATCCTGAAGGGGAATGTAAAGCGGGTAGCGCCCCTGATGGTGCCGAAAATGATTTCCAATATGGCAGCAGGCAATATCTCCATCCAGCTGGGACTGCGCGGAAAATGCACCAATGTGGTGACAGCCTGCGCGTCCGGAACCCACTGCATCGGCGACGCGTTCCGGGCTATCCAGTACGATGACGCGGATATCATGCTGGCAGGCGGTGCGGAGAGCTGTATCTGCCCCACCGGTGTGGCAGGCTTCCAGGCGCTGACGGCCCTGACGGCGGAGACAGACCCGGCCCGGGCGTCCATTCCCTTTGACAAGGACCGGAGTGGTTTTGTACTGGGCGAGGGCGCAGGTGTGGTGGTGCTGGAGGAGCTTCAGCATGCCCTTGCGCGGGGCGCGCGGATCTACGCGGAGCTGGTGGGCTATGGGGCCACCGGAGACGCCTTCCACATCACATCCCCCAGTGAGGACGGAAGCGGCGCGGCCAAAGCCATGGAGCTGGCCATAAAAGAGGGCGGCGTCCGGCCGTCAGAGGTGGATTATATCAACGCCCACGGAACGGCCACTCATCACAATGATCTTTACGAGACCCGGGCCATCAAGGCAGCCTTCGGTGAAGCGGCAAAGGACGTGGTTATCAATTCCACCAAGTCCATGATTGGCCACCTGCTGGGCGCGGCAGGCGGCGTGGAGTTTGTAGTCTGCGCGAAAGCGGTGGAGGAAAATTATATTCACCAGACGGTGGGAACCCGGGAAACCGATGAGGAGTGCGACCTGAATTACGCCATCGGCGCGCCGGTGGAAAAAGAGGTACGCTATGCGCTTACCAATTCCCTGGGCTTCGGCGGACACAACGCCAGCCTGCTTCTGAAGAAGTATGAAGCGTAGGAGGATATGGAATATGGAATTTGAAAATATCTTAAAGCTAATTGACAGTGTTTCCGCCTCCAGTCTGGACAGCTTTGTCTACGAGCAGAACGGGACGAAGATCAGGCTGGAAAAGAAGAAGCAGAAGATTCAGATCAGCGGATCATCAGCCTTAAGCGCAGAGCAGCTTTTGACCGGCGCAAATGTGGGTCTGACAACGGAAGGTTCAGCTGTCCGCGCAGCAGGGACAGCGGCAGATCCGGATACCGTGAGCAGGGTGTCCGACACACAGAAGCCCGGCAAAACGATTACCTCCCCTCTGGTGGGCGTCTTCTATACCGCCCCGTCCGAGGACGCGGATCCCTTCGTAAAGGCGGGCGATTCGGTAAAAAAGGGTCAGGTTGTAGGCATCGTGGAAGCCATGAAGCTGATGAACGAGATTACCAGCGACTGTGACGGCGTCGTCCGGGAGGTCTGCGTAGAAAACGCAGAGGCCGTGGAGTACGGCCAGCCGCTGTTTGTGATTGAGGAGGCGTAGTATGAAGCATCTGGATATCAATCAGATAAAGGAAATCATTCCCCACCGCCACCCATTTCTGCTGGTGGATTACATCGAGGATTACGAGCCCGGAGAGTTTGCCGTTGGTTATAAATGCGTCAGCTACCGGGAGGATTTCTTTGCGGGACATTTCCCCCAGGAGCCGGTGATGCCGGGCGTACTGACCGTGGAGGCCCTGGCCCAGGTGGGCGCGGTGGCGATTCTGTCCCTGCCGGAAAACCAGGGAAAGACCGCGTACTTTGGAGCCATTGATAAATGTAAATTCAAAGGGAAGGTAGTGCCCGGCGACAAGCTGCGGCTGGAGACAAGAATTATCAAACGGAAAGGGCCGGTGGGCGTGGGCGAGGCCATTGCCAGTGTGGACGGAAGGGTAGTCGTGCGCGCGGAGCTGACCTTTATGATTGGGTAAATAGGAGTTTTTTATGATTAGAAAAGTTCTGGTAGCCAACCGCGGCGAGATCGCGGTGCGCATCATCCGGGCCTGCAGGGAAATGGGAATCGAGACGGTGGCGGTCTATTCCGAGGCCGACCGGGAAGCCCTGCACGCCAAGCTGGCGGACGAGGCGGTCTGCATCGGTCCGGCAGCCTTAGGCGACAGCTATCTCTCCATGGAGAAAATCATCAGCGCCACGATTATTTCCGGCGCAGACGCCATTCATCCGGGCTTCGGGCTGCTGTCGGAGAACAGTAAGTTCGCGGAGCTTTGCGAGAAATGCGGCATCATTTTTATCGGTCCCGGTTCAGACGTTATTGCGAAGCTGGGCAATAAGCAGGAGGCCCGCAATACCATGGTGGCTGCAGGCGTGCCGGTAATTCCCGGTACCGAAGAGGCCGTTTACGATCCGAAAAAGGGCGCGGAGGAAGCGGGACGCATCGGTTATCCGGTTATGATCAAGGCGGCTCTGGGAGGCGGCGGGAAAGGCATGCGCGTGGCGGAGAACGCCGATGAATTTGAGCAGAATTTCCGCCTGGCTCAGGCTGAGGCAAAGCAGGCCTTCGGCGACGATTCCATGTACATAGAGCATTTTATCACCCATCCGAGACACATTGAATTTCAGATTCTGGCCGACAGCTTCGGCAATGTGATTCACCTGGGAGAGCGGGACTGCTCCATCCAGCGAAATCACCAGAAGATGCTTGAGGAAGCGCCAAGCCCGGCTCTTTCAGAGGAACAACGCCGGAAAATGGGTGAGACGGCAGTGCGCGCGGCAAAGGCAGCAGGCTATGTGAACGCCGGAACCATTGAATTCCTGCTGGAAAAGAATGGAAACTACTATTTCATGGAAATGAATACCAGAATTCAGGTGGAGCATCCGGTAACGGAATGGATTACGGGCATTGACCTGATCAAGGAGCAGATCCGCATTGCATCCGGAAAGAAGCTTGGGATCACCCAGGAACAGGTGCAGATCCGCGGCCACGCCATCGAGGTCCGCATCAACGCGGAGAAGCCGGAGGAGAATTTCCGGCCCTGTCCGGGTACGGTGACAGGACTTCATCTGCCGGGCGGCAAGGGCATCCGGATTGACTCCGCCATTTACAGCGGGTATACGATACCGCCTTACTACGATTCCATGATTGCGAAAATCAGCGTCTGGGCCAGAACCAGAAGCGAAGCTATCCGGAAGATGGAGAGTGCTCTGGGCGAGGTAATTATCGAGGGCGTAGACACGAATGTGAATTACCAGTATGGAATTCTGGAGGATGAAGATTTTCGGAAGGGTAATGTGGATATTGAGTTTATCAATGACAGACAGCAAGTAATCTGAAATTGTCGGACAGGATATCAAATGTTGCAGCCGGAATTGGATGAAGATAGAGGATAGACATATGAATCTGGATCATGTATTTAAGAAAACGAATAAAAGAATCCTCGGCGGCAGCATCCGCCGTCCCGAGGTCCCCGAAGGACTTCTGTCCAAATGTAATATGTGCGGCGGCGCTATCGTGACCGAGGATGTGAAGAAAAATTATTATATATGTCCCAGATGTAAGGGATATTTCCGCGTCCATGCCCGGGAGCGCATCCGCCGGGTGGCAGACGAGGGAAGCTTTGAGGAGTGGGATCGGGATTTGACAGGCGGAAATCCGCTGGATTACCCGGGTTATGAGGAAAAACTGGCAGCCACCCGTCTGAAGACAGGTCTTCGGGAGGCTGTTGTCACCGGGAAATGCCGCGTTGGCGGACAGGAGACGGTACTTGGCGTCATGGACGGACGCTTCCTTATGGCCAGCATGGGCGAGGCTGTGGGAGAGAAAATCACCCGGGCAGCGGAACGGGCCACAAAGGAACGCCTGCCGCTGATTCTCTTTACCTGCTCCGGCGGGGCCAGAATGCAGGAGGGCATCTTTTCCCTGATGCAGATGGCCAAGACCAGCGCGGCGCTCAGGCGCCATTCCGACGCAGGCTTACTCTATATCACGGTGCTGACTGATCCGACCACCGGCGGCGTCACCGCCAGCTTTGCCATGGAGGGCGATATTATTCTGGCAGAGCCGGGCGCGCTGATCGGATTCGCAGGTCCCAGGGTGATCGAGCAGACCACCGGGCAGAAGCTGCCGAAGGGCTTTCAACGGGCAGAGTTTCTGCTGGAGCATGGCTTTATCGACCGGATCGTAGAACGGGGCGAGCTGAAACAGACCCTGAGCGATATTCTGCGGATGCATCGGGCATCGGGTAAGGGCAGGGCGATAGCAGAAGCGCAGCAGCCACAGAAGGCAGTTGGCAGACAGACGCAAAGAACCGGTTCAGATAAAACAGCCTGGGAGCGCGTCCAGCTCTCCCGCGATAAAAAGCGGCCCCGCGGTCACGCCTATATCGCAGCCCTGTTTGAGGATTTCTATGAGCTTCACGGCGACCGCCTTTTTGCGGACGACCATGCGGTCCTTGGCGGTATCGCCACCTTCCTGGGCCGCCCGGTCACAGTCATTTCCCAGGAAAAGGATCAGAACTTCGGCATGTGTTCCCCGGACGGCTACCGCAAGGCTCTGAGACTGATGCATCAGGCGGAGAAATTCGGACGTCCCGTGATCTGCTTCGTGGACACCCCGGGCGCGGCCTGCGGTGTGGAGGCGGAGGAACGTGGCCAGGGAGAGGCCATCGCCCGCAATATCTATGAAATGTCCGCTCTGAAGGTGCCGGTTCTTACCGTCATCATTGGAGAGGGCGGCAGCGGCGGCGCCCTGGCCCTGGCAGTGGGAAATGAAGTGTGGATGCTGGAAAATTCTGTATATTCTATACTTTCGCCGGAGGGCTTTGCCAGCATTCTCTGGAAGGACAGCAAGAGGGCGAAGCACGCGGCAGAATGTATGCGCCTCACGGCGGCGGAGCTGAAGGCTGCAGGCATGGTGGAGCGTGTATTTCCGGAGCCGGAGCATTTTACAGAGGAAAATCTGTACCAGGTGACTGCGCCTCTGGAGAGAGCAGTTGAAGAGTTCCTGGATAAATATGGAGAAATGAGTGGCCGGGAGCTGGCAGAACAGCGCTATGACCGATTCCGCCAGATAGGGACCACAGAGAAAGAGTAAAAACGTGGATGATACGTTGCAGAGAGAGGATATGGAGCAGAAAGAATTAAAAATCGGAGATTTGACGCTTCGAAGACCCATTTTTCAGGGCGGCATGGGCGTCGGGGTGAGCCTCGGCGGCCTGGCGGGCGCAGTGGCGGCGGCAGGCGGCGCGGGAGCCATCTCGGCAGCCCAGATCGGTTTTCGGGAACCGGATTTTGACACCCGCACGGTGGAAGCCAATCTGCGGGCCATGGATAAGGAACTGAATAAAGCCCGGAAAATTGCAAAGGGAGGCGTGGTAGGCTTTAATATTATGGTGGCCATGCAGCACTACGCAGATTATGTAAGGCAGGCTGTGAAAGCCGGAGCGGACTTTATCGTGTCCGGCGCGGGGCTTCCCGTGGATTTACCCGGCTATGCAGCCGGAAGTGATGTGAAGCTGGCGCCTATTGTCTCCACGGAGAAGTCTGCGGCCGTGATTCTGAAGTACTGGGCAAAAAAATGGAACCGGGTGCCGGATTTTCTGGTCATCGAGGGGCCAAAGGCCGGAGGACACCTGGGATTTACCAAGGAGCAGCTTTCCTTCTTTGACGCCGTGGCTTACCGGGAAGAAGTGAAACGAATCATCGCGAAGGTACAGGAATACGAGGGAAAATTTTCCAGAAAAATTCCGGTGGTGCTGGGCGGCGGCATCAGCAGTCGGGAGAAAGCGGACGAGGCGTTTGCTCTGGGCGCGGACGCTATTCAGGTGGCAAGCCGTTTTGTGACCACGGAGGAATGTGACGCGGACGAGCGTTATAAGCAGGCTTATATCAAGGCACGGGAAGAGGATGTAATGCTTGTAAAAAGTCCGGTAGGCATGCCGGGCCGGGCCATCCGCAATTCCTTTGCCGGGCGTGTTATGGGCGGGGAAAAGCTTCCGCCAAAGCGCTGCCGTGGCTGCATCAAGGGCTGTAAGCCGGCGGAAATTCCCTACTGTATTACCGAAGCGCTGATTCAGGCTGTGAAGGGCGATGTGGAGAACGGGCTTTTGTTCTGCGGGGCAGACGCCTGGAAGGCGGAACGAATGGAGACGGTGCAGGAGGTCATAGACGACCTGGTGTAACTGATGGCTTTTCGAACAGTGAAAACTGTGCTATAATAACATCTGTATGTGCAGAAATACTCTGCCGTACAGGTGTTATTTTCGTTATAAAATATCCGTAAGGAGAACTTATTTTGAATTTATTTTCCCAAAATCACAATAAAAGAACCCGTTTCACCCGCATGTGCATCGGCGAGGCGGTTTTCGCCCTGATGGACAAGAAGGAATATGAGAAAATCAAGGTGTCGGACATCGTAAAGCGGGCCGGTGTGTCCCGGGTGACCTTTTATCATTATTATGAGACGAAGGAGGACGCGCTGACGGATTTCTTTCACGAGATCGTGGCGGGCTATATCCGCGAATGCAGGGAGGAGCAGGTGGGACGCTTCCATGAACGGAGCAGCATTATCCACGCACTCAAATATTTCGACCGGTACTCGGTATTCATCCTGAAGCTGGTGGACGCGAAGCTTCTCTACATCATCCAGGACGCCATGAACGATTACATGATGAAGCGCATCATGCCCCATTACAAAATCCCGGTCTACGAACTCTATTTCTATGGTGGGGCATTGCTGAATGTGTTTATTCAGTGGGAGAAAAACGGAAAGCGGGAGCCTGCGGAAATGATTGCCGACCAGATCACCGCTCAGCTATAAAAGGAGAACAACGTGCAATTTTTATATGAGATACCGGCAGAATTCTGGAGTCTGTTCCGCTCGGGTAACCGGGACGTGTACATTGAGGCCCTGCTGGCCATCAATGACGAATATCAGTATAACAATTATTTCCTGAGCAGGGAGGCCTGTGTGCAGATTCTGACGGACATGTGCCGGGAATCCGCCTGGAGCTTTGAGCGGGAGGAGGACGAGACCGACGAGGAGGAGCACAGCGCCCTTCCGGGCCGTATCCTTGGCTGGCTCCTGCGCCACAAATGGCTGCGCCGGGTGGAGGATTACGCTTCGATGACGGTCAATATCGTAATCCCCGATTACGCGGCGATTATGATTGACGCCTTCGACCGTCTGGTCAATGAGCAGATGGAGGAGACGCAGGTTTACATCCAGAATGTGTACGCCACGCTCTTTTCCTTTAAAAATGACCGGCGTAAAAATCTGTCCATGCTGAAAACGGCCCTGGTCAACACGAAGAAGCTGAACAAGGCCCTGCAGGATATGCTGCACAATATGGACAAATTTTTCGAGCGTCTGCTGGAGCAGAAGAATTATAAAAATCTGTTGAAGGAGCATCTGGACGGCTTCGTGGAGACCGCTGTCCAGCAGAAATACCACATCCTGAAGACCAGCGACAATTTCTACATTTACAAGATGGATATCAAGCGATGCCTGCGAAGTATGAGGGAGGAGCCGGAGATCGCCCCGGAGCAGGAGGCGGAAATGCTGGATCTGGTGGATCAGATCGAGCGCGGCTTCGACGATATCGAGCATCGCATCGCCAATATGGACCGGGAGCACAGCAAATACATCCGGGCCACAGTCAGCCGTCTGAATTACCTTTTAAGCGATGAGACTGAGCGTCACGGCCTGCTGGTGCAGCTTCTGAACCATCTGGGCGCCGACCGGGAGCCGGAGGAGCAGGCGGAAAAGCTGGCGCAGGTGGCAGAGCGTATGCAGCTCACCGGATTTTCCGTGCTGAACGAGCAGCCCCTGTACCGGCAGCGGCGGCGCAGACGCTTTGAGGATGAACTGACCGGGGAGGAGAAGCAAAAGGAAATGTCCCGGGAGGATATTCTGCGGATGAATCAGATTCGCCATCGCTTTACGAAGAAGGAGATCGAGGATTTCATTGGCTCCCATATGGAGGATGGTGTACTGGAGACCGACCGGATTACGCTTCAGAATGACGAGGATTTTGAGAAGCTGATTCTGGCCTACGACCTTTCTGTGCGGCGCAGCAGCCCTTATCGGGTAGTCGTGCAGGAGGAACAGCTGGAAAACGGGACGTATCGATATCCCAAAATGGCTTTTTTCCCGAGACAGGAAAAAACCGATACAGAAAAAGAGGATTAGGAAAACCATATGTTAGAACAATACCAGGAATGGAACACCATAGAACAGGAAACCATGCAGGCGGTGGTTCGGAAGCTCTTATCCCAGACCTTCCTGCTGGATCGGAAATATGATAAAAAAAGCGGCCGGATGGCCTCGGACCGGGAATATGAATTCTGCGCCGGCCATCTGGAATTTCTGACGGAATACTTTGCCGTGGCCGGTATTACCATCCGGCAGAATTACGAGCTGGGAATCATTTACATCCAGGGCGCTGAGGGCGCGGGCGAGCGTCTGACGAAGCTGACGACCCTGTATCTTTTGCTTCTGAAGCTGATTTACGATGAAAAGATGGCGGCGGTATCCAGCAGCACCCAGGCCTTCACGACCGTGGGCGAGCTGAACGGAAAGCTTGGCGAATTCCGTCTGGTGCGGGGGCTGCCTTCGATTACCGAGCAGAAGCGGGCCTTTGCGGCGCTGAAAAAATACCAGATGGTGGAATTGCTGGACGGTCTGGAGGAAATGGGCGAGGCCTGCAGAATCCTGATTTACCCGAGCGTCAATCTGGCGCTTCTTCGTGAGGATGCGGGAGAGCTGGTAAAGACATTTGAGGAAACGGAAGAGGAGTCGGAAGATGGATCAGCAGACACAGGCTTATAAAATATTTACCAAGATAGGGCTCAATAACTGGCATTATATTGACCGGAAGGTCTTGAGCCTCAACGAGAGCATCAATTTTTTCACCGGTCATTCCGGCAGCGGTAAGTCCACGGTGATCGACGCCATGCAGATCGTTCTGTATGCCAACACCGATGGCCGCGGCTTCTTCAATAAGGCGGCGGCGGACGATTCCGACCGAAGCCTGATTGAGTACCTGCGGGGTATGATCAACATCGGGGAAAATAACCAGATTTCCTATCGGAGAAATAAGAACTTTTCATCCACCATTGTACTGGAAATGGAGCAGAGCGCCACAAAGGAGAAGGAGTGTATCGGCGTGGTATTCGACGTGGACACTTCTACGAACGAAATTGGCCGTCTGTTTTTCTGGCATAAGGGCGGCATGATTCCGGGAGACTACCGGACCCGGGAGCGGACCATGACCACCGGTGAGGTGCGGGAATATCTGCAAAAGCATTTCCCCCGAGAGGAATATTTTTACACCTCCAACAACGAGCGTTTCCGCCGGAATCTCTACGACGTCTATCTGGGCGGCCTGGATATGGAGAAATTTCCGCGGCTGTTCAAGCGGGCCATTCCCTTCCGTATGAACATAAGACTGGAAGATTTTGTAAAAGAATATATCTGCATGGAGCAGGACATCCACATTGAAGATATGCAGGAGAGTGTGCAGCTCTATGGCCGCATGTGCCGTAAAATCGAGGCAGCCATGCGGGAGATTGAGGAGTTGAACCGGATCGGGGAGCAGTATCAGGCCTTTTCCGGCGCCCAGGAGGAGCTGGCAGGGCTTCATTACCGGCAGGAGAAGCTTAAGGTGCTGCAGCTTCGGGAGGAAATTCGCAAAACCCAGGAGCAGCTGGGACTCTGGCAGTCAGATCTGGCGCTTCTGAAGGAAAAAGAGCAGGAAAATGAGGCGCTGGCAGCCGATCTGGAGCAGCAGTACCACGAGATCAACATACAGCTGACCGATACGGGCTACGCGCTGCTGGAAGAGAAGCTGCGCAATCTGGAGGAAGCCTATGCACGTCTGGGCCGCAGCGAGGAGAAATGGAAGGCTCTGGCCGTGAAGCTGGAGGCCTGGGAGGATGTGGAAAGTGTCTCCAATCAGGCACTGAACGACATTGAGAAGTTCCGGAACGGCAGAATTACGGCGGAGGAGATCACGCGGCTGAAAAAGTCCCTGGCCGAGGTACACGAGGAGGCGGACGGCGAGCAGCGTGAGGCAGCGTCGGAGATGCGGACATTAAAGAAGGAAGCGAAGCTTATCGAGAGCGAGCTTGCGGAGCTGCGTTCCGGCAAGACGTCCTACCCGAAGGAGCTGACTTTTGCCCGGGCGGAAATCGAGCGTCGGCTGTACGAGAGCCTTGGCAGGCGGGTGCAGGTGCGGATTCTGGCGGATCTTCTGGAGATTCGTGATGAGAAATGGCGCAACGCTATCGAGGGCTTCCTGGCCTGGAACAAGCTGGCCCTGATCGTGGAGCCGAAGTACGTGAAGGAAGCCATGGCCATCTACGAGACCCTGGATCCGAAGAAATACTGGCGGGTATCCGTGGTGGATACGGAGCGTCTGATGAAGGAGGAGCAGCATGTGAAGCCGGAGGCGCTGGCTTCGGAGGTGAAGGCGGGCGAGGCTTATGTGAAGGCCTACGTGGATTTCCTTCTGGGAAATGTGCAGAAATGCGAGAATACTGAGGAGCTTCGCGGATGCCGCATCGGCGTGACCGCGGACTGCCGCCTGTATCAGAACTATCAGCTGCGCCGCCTGAATCCCGACAATTACACAAAATTCGCCTACATCGGCGAAAAGAGTAAGCAGCAGCGGCAGAAGGAGCTTTCCGCTCAGCTTGAGAAGCTCAATGACAAAATCGGGCAGTTTAAGAAGACAGAAGAACTGGCATCCGAAATTCTGGCCCATGAATATCTGTCCGACGCCACGGAGGAATACCGGAGCCTGCTGGATGATGTGAAGGAAAAACAGCAGAAGGAGAAGGAGCTTACAGATCTGAAGAACCGGATGGAGGAGTTGAATTCCGGTATCGTGGAGGAGCTGAAGACGAAGCGGACGGAGATCCTGGAGAAGCAGGCTGCCGCGAAGGTCGAGCTGGAACGGGTGAAGCATCAGATCTGGGACAAGGAGCGTTCCGTGGAGAGCGGCAATGCGGGTCTGACCGGCCGAAACGGGGAGCTGCTGGAGGCGGAACGCGCGCTCCGTGGTTCCGAAAAAGACGAGGAAGCCTTCGAGAACTATATACAGGAGTATAAGAATCCCCGTTATGCGCGGCTTCTGGAGGAGACGGCTGCGGCCATGGAGCGAAGCATCGCGGACTGCGAGAAGCAGAAGAGCGTCCTGGTGGAGGTCCGGACCGACTACCTGAAAAATCATCCCCAGCGGGATTTCTCCGCGTCTGCCGGGGACAATGGGGATTACGAGAAGCTTTTGGCGAAGCTTCAGTGCGGCGAGCTGGAGGATTATAAGAAGAAAGCCAACGCCCAGGCCAAGTCTGCCGTGGAGCATTTTAAAGAGGACTTTATTTACAAGATTCGAAGCGCCATCCGGGAGGCCTATGTGCGCAGGGATGAGCTGAACCGGATTATCCGGAATCTGGATTTCGGCAAGGACCGTTACCAGTTCCGTATCGGTCGGAGCAAGGGCCGGGACGGCGAGTTTTACGATATGTTCATGGATGAGGATCTGGATATTGATCCGTCTACCCTGTCCGTGTCCGTGGATCATCAGATGAACCTGTTTTCCATGAGCCATGAAAATAAATACGGCCACATGATCAGCGAGCTTCTGGCTCTCTTTATTCCACCGGAAAACGCCACAGCAGCGGAGCTGGAGGAAGCAAGGAAAAATATGGAAAAATACGCGGATTACCGGACCTACCTGTCTTTTGAGATGGAGCAGATCGTGGAGGGCGACGAGCAGCGCCTGGTCATCGGCCTCAGCAAAATGATTAAGAAGAATTCCGGCGGCGAGGGCCAGAACCCGCTGTACATTGCGCTTCTGGCAAGCTTCGCCCAGGCCTACCGCATCAACCTGTCCGCACGGGCGTCCAGACGGCCTACCATCCGTCTGGTGGTGCTGGACGAGGCCTTTTCCAAGATGGATGCGGAGAAGGTGGCCAGCTGCATCGACCTGATAAGAAGCCTTGGCTTCCAGGCCATCATCAGCGCCACCAACGACAAGATTCAGAACTACATCGAAAATGTGGACAAGACCTTTGTGTACGCGAACCCGAATAAGAAAAATATTTCCATTCAGGAGTTTGAGAAGAAGGACTTTGGCGAGCTGGTAACGGAGGAGTAAGAGGTCAGGCTTCGACAGGGAAATCGCCCCTGCCTAGTAATGGAAAATATTGGAATACAGATGCCGGAATATCCGGATGGAAAGGGGAAGGTATGAGGAGAGAGAAGAGAGAACGGGAAGAACGGCCAAGGAGACGGGTGGGCTTTAAGACAATTCTGCATTTTATCGAGATTGTGGTGATAGCGGCGGCCGTCGTGTTCGTGGCGAACCGCTTTGCGCCGAAAAACGAGACGCAGATCACCAGCAGCTTCATCAGCGACAAGCTGGAGATGGTCAGCGAGCTGACCACGGCCAAGCTGACCTACAATGGGCTGGTCTACTACTCTGACGGCAGCATCCCGCTGCTGACCCAGAAGTCCTTCACCATGACCTACCGGGCCGAGGTACGGGCCGGCGTGGACCTGTCCCAGACGGATATCAAGATCACCGACAAGGAGGTGCAGCTGACCCTTCCGGCAGTCCGGATCCTGGACACCGTGGTGGATTCCGATTCCATCCAGTTCTACGATGAGAAAGCCGCCCTCCTGAACTGGGGCAAGAAAACCGACGTCCTGGACGGCATGACCGCCGCCCAGAAAGACGTGGAAGAAAAAGCCGACTTCGACAGCCTGAAAGCCGAAGCGAAGACTCAGACCAGGCAGCTCCTCTCAGGGCTCTTTGCGGGCGCTATCGGGGAGCGGGAGCTGGTGGTGAAGTTCGCGGAGTAGATGCCGGAAAATGCATGGAAAAGGGCTGGAATCTTTGAGAAAAATCAGAGATTCCAGCCCTTTCAGTATCGTTATGTGAGTATTTATTTGGAAGCCTTTAAAGCTTCAAGTTCCGCTTTGAGTGCGGCAATTTCCGCATCCTTTTCGCTGGTCAAAGCAGCAATTTCATTAGCACGCTCTTCTTTATACGTCTTGAGTTCCAGCTTCGCGGCATCTACTTCTTCTTTTAACTGTTCCACATAGTATTTCAAAGAATTTTCATCCAAAATCCGTAACGCTTCCGACCACATACTGATGACCTCCTCGGGTTTGCGGCGCAGCAGAGCGATCTCCTGAAAGATTTCCTTTTCTGTCTTCAGAATACGGGATTTTCCGGAATACGTCAAGACTGATCAGAAAATTCCTGTCCTTTCAGGCCACGCACACGGGTGTACTGGCGCATGAGCAGATCAGCCGCATAGCAGGAGAGACGTTCTTCCGTAAAAGCATAGCCGTTTTTCTGAATTTCAATATTGGCCAGCGAACCATCTTCCAATTCCACAAGTAAATCCATGATAAGATAGGTCTCTCCGTCGATCAAACTGTCTTCCACCGGCAGAATGCTTCGAATCTTTACCTGCATACCCAGAATAGAGGAAATGAAATTCTCCAACCGGTCAGCGTGGCGATCCGGGTGAAAAATGTATTTGAAAAACGGATCATAGGTGAGTGGAAGAGACTTCTGTCCGGCAAAAAAAGAAAAGCCCGAAAGCATTCCGCTTTCAGGCTTCTTTTAGCAGGGGATGAGAGAATCGAACTCCCACTAAGGGTTTTGGAGACCCCTGTCATGCCATTTGACCAATCCCCTGTATCAAACGTGCTTAATATTTATAACATGAAATGATGGCTGTTGTCAAGAAGAAAATAGAAAAAAGTAGAAAAATCCATCTTAAACTATTCTTAAAACTTTAGTACTTGACATTACATAGTAGCAGGTGTAACCTAATATCAGACACAGGAACGTGCGGGAGGGATGAAATGAACCCACAATTTAAAAAGGGCGTGCTGGAGCTGATCGTGCTGGAGGCAGTGCGCCGGAAGGATCGGTACGGGTATGAGCTGGTGGAGGAGGTTTCCCGGGTCATTAACGTGAATGAGGGAACCATTTACCCGCTGCTGAAGCGTCTGACCAATGAACATTATTTTGAGACATACCTTCGGGAGTCCACAGAAGGACCCCCACGAAAATATTATCATCTGACGGCAGCAGGGATTCTCTATCGGGATTCTCTGGCCAAAGAGTGGATGGAATTTCAGCAGCAGGTGGATAGGTACCTGAAGGAGGGAGAACAACATGAGTAAAGAAGCATTTCTGACAGAGCTTGCGGGACATCTGAAGGTGCTGGAGGAACGGGAGCAGCAGGATATTCTGGATGAATATGCGCAGCATATCGACATGAAGATACAGAACGGCATGTCCGAGGAGGAGGCCATCGGCGATTTCGGGCCGGTGAAGGAGCTGGCGGCGGAGATCCTGGAGGCCTACCATGTGAATCCGGAATATGGCGACAGCAGCCGTCGGGTAAGGATGGACTTTGAGAGCGCGGCGCAGTCTGCGGAGCAGGGGATCCGAAGCGCAGGCAGTTTCCTGAAAAGGGCGGGAAAGAAGCTGGGACAGTGGATACAGGAGGTATGCGCCTGGATTGGGAAGCCGATCCATAAGAAGCCTGCGGGAGATCCTGTGGAGCAGCCGGGGGGAGCCGGAAGCACGGCCAGACAGTGGACAGCTGCAGACGGCGGAGATTCGGAAAAAAGCAAAGTCGGATATGGTCCGGCAGTTTTTCAAAAAGCAGATTCCAGCTCCGAACAGGGCATACTTGGAAAACTCATCGGCTTCTGCCGCGACATCCTGAAAGGCTGCGGCAGCCTGATTGGCAGCGCCGCCCGCGTTTTAAGAAAACTGATTATCTGGCTCTGGCACATTTGCTGGGACCTGCTCCGCTGGGGCGTACGCCTCTGCTGGAATCTCTTCTGGTTCTGCGGGGCAATCTGCCTGGCACTGGGAACCATCGCCGCCATTTTCTGCTTTGGCGCGCTCCTGATTCTCTGCTTCCAGGGCTACCCGCTTATCGGCGTGACCTTGATGAGCCTTGGCGGTCTGCTCTGCGGCGGCGCGCTGACCTGCGCGGCCTGGGGCCTGATTCGTCGGAAAAAGACCGAAGAGAAAACCGCCGTCCTGGAAAATGAGGTCGATACAGACGACGAGCCGGAAGAAGACGATTTCACAGACGAGGCCGTAGAGGCAGAGGAGGATGAACATGACCAGATTGCATAAAATAACTATCGGCATCTTTTGCGGCGGCATCCTGCTGTCCGGCATCGGCGCAGGCGTAGCCTTCGGCGAATTTTCAGGCCTGGCCTACGGCGGCGCGGAAGTGGTCGGCAAGACAGATATCGTTACCAGAGACATCAGCAAAGAGATCGACCCGGAGCAGGGCGTCTGGAATATTGACGGCTACTGGGATACGGCTCCCGATGTGGAGGCCGACGAGAGCATTCCGGAAAATACCGTGCTGTTCCGCATTACCTACAATAAAGACATGGTGGAGCCGCGGATCGAAGAGACCGTCCAGGAGGATGACTATTACGATGACGACGCCGATACCTGGCGGCAGACCCGTAACCCGGCCCTGGAGCTTCGCTGCTACTGGCAGGATACGGACGAGAGTAATTTTCAGAATCTGATGGAGGCCAAGGACAAAGTCCTGGTGGGCCTGAAGCGTGGCGAATTGATTTCTGTGGTGGGCGCGCCCCATATCAAGCAGGTACAGATCTTTTATAACCCGCTCAATGAAAAAGATTTAAGATTGTAAGAAAGCTGTAAGAAAATCCCCCGGTGTCCCGTAAGAAAGAAAGGGTATCCTGAAACCACCGGAAAAGGAGAGAGCAAATATGAACGAATGCGTACTGGTAGTAGACGACGACCGGGAGATTGTGAGAGCCATTGCAGTGCTTCTGGAAAAAGAGGGCTATCAGGTGCTGAAGGCCTACGACGGCCTGCAGGCCCTGGAGCTGGCAGTGGAAAAGCCGGTGCAGCTCATTATCATGGATGTGATGATGCCGCGCCTGGATGGACTGTCCGCCGTCATGAAAATCCGGGAGCGGAAAAATATCCCAATCATCGTCCTCAGCGCCAAAAGCGAGGAGACCGACAAAATCATAGGCCTGTCCATGGGCGCCGATGATTACGTGGCGAAGCCCTTTCATCCCCAGGAGCTGGCAGCCCGGGTAAAAAGCCAACTTCGGCGCTATACCATGCTGGGCGACATCCACGCGGGCGTGTCCGGGGACGAGATCCGAAATGGCCGACTCACCTATCGCCAATCCGAACGAACCCTGTACGCAGACGGAGAGCCGGTGCGGCTGACCGCCACGGAGACGAAGATCGTGGAGCTTCTGATGAAAAATCGGGGTCGCGTCTTTCCGGCGGAGGAGATTTACCGCCGGGTCTGGGAGGAAGAAGCCTATGCGCCGGAAAATACAGTCATGGTACATATCCGCCGCATTCGTGAAAAGATCGAGCTCAATCCGAAAGAACCGGAATATTTAAAGGTGGTGTGGGGCATTGGATACAAAATGGAAAAAATCTAAAATCTGGATAGGCATGCTTGCCTTCTTTCTGGGAATGACGTTGCTGATTTACAACTTCATTTCCATGCTGACGCTGATTTCGAACACGGATCTGCGGCAGTCCGACTATCAGAAAACACAGGAATTTGCCACGACCATGTCGAATCGGCTGGAGGATCTGATCGGCATCGGACTCAAGGGAAAGGACTGGATGGGCTATCAGTACAGCTACAGCGATTCCGGCTATCGGTATGATTCTTATGCGGCAGATACAGTCACAGAGGATAGCGGTACGGTCATATCCGAATGGTGGACGTCTGGTTACGCAGGTTCCATGAGCTATGAAGAGGCAGCCACAGAAGCAGGCGGATACAGCACGGCGGATTTTAACGCCTATCTGGAGGAACTGAAAGCTGACCAGAACCTGCGTTACGCGGTGTTCAAAGACGGAAAACTGACCTATACGAACATCGACGGACTGGACGCGGAAAATGCCAGCATCGGTATGGATTTCGCGGCCTGGATTCCGGCGGAGGAGTATAATTTTCAGCTGATCTATAATAAAGACGGCGACGGCAAGGTAGCCATGGAAAAGAACGGCCAGACCGTGGACGTCTACGGCGACGGCATCTACCGGGAGAACAGCCGTTGGGCTGTGCCGGGCTATCAGAACTTCACGGCAGGGGACGAGGCGAAAGCAATCGCGGTCTATCTGGCGGCAGCGAAAGAGCCCAAACTGTATGTGGTCAGCGGTACAAATGGAACCAAACGATACGGCGGCGTCCTCTACCGTCTGAAGGAGAGTCTGGCGGCAGACAGGCAGCGACTGGTACGCAGCGAAGCCGGTCTGGCGGCGACTCTCCTTTTGTTGCTTCTGGCGTGGGCGCTGCGGAAGCCGCGAAGAGCAGGTAAGGAAATCATCACCGAATGGACTGGGAAAATCTGGTTGGAAATCAAGCTGCTGTTCTTCTTCGTCCTTCCGATTTATTTGATTTTGCGCTTCATAGATGAATTTTTAGCCTGGAGCGGTTTCAGCCTGGGATGGGTCGTTTCTTATGGAGTCCAGGATTATGCGGCATCGGCGCGGGATTACCTGGCTTCCAATCTGGACGGGATGTTCCCCTACTGGTTCCTGATCTTCTGGCTGCTGTATCTGGGAATCACCGATCTGCATCGGAATCAAGGGCGGCAGAAGAGTATTTTGGGCCGTCTGCGGCGCAGCATCCGAACCCGGGATCTGAAGCAGCCCGTACAGAAAAAGCTGGTGAAATGGCAGCGGCGCTCCCTGATTCCTTTTGTGAGCTTCTTTTACATGAACCGGGTGCGCAGACTGGCCGAGGATCTGGGCGCGCTGACGGAGCAGATCGGAGCCGTCCGGGGCGGCGATATGGAAAATGCGCTGTCTCTGCCGGAGGACAGTGATCTGAAAGCGGCGGCGGACGACCTGAACAGCATCCAGGAGGGCATGGAGGCGGCCATCCGGGAGCGCACGAAAAGCGAGCGCATGAAGGTGGAGCTGGTGGCCAATGTGTCCCACGACATCAAGACGCCCCTGACTTCCATCGTCAGCTACGTGGACATCCTGAAGCAGGAGGAAAATCTGCCGGAGGATGTGAAGGACTACATCCGGGTCCTGGGTGAAAAATCCGAGCGCCTGAGCGCCATGGTGCAGGACGTGTTTGAGGTGAGCAAGGCGGCGTCCGGCGAATTGAAAGTAAACCTGGAGGCGCTGGATTTCGCGAAGCTGCTGCGGCAGACGCTGGCAGATATGGCCGAGTCCATCGAGCAGAGTAGTCTCTCCATGCGGGTGTCTATCCCGGAGGAACCGGTGGAAATCACGGCGGACGGCCAGCGGCTGTACCGGGTATTTCAGAATCTTTTGCAGAATGCACTCAAGTATTCCCTGCCCGGTTCCCGTGTGTATCTGACACTTGTGGAAAAAGATGGAAATGCAACGGCGGTTATGAAAAATACATCTGCTACCGAGCTTGGCGACGGCATTGATTTCACCGAGCGCTTCGTCCGGGGCGACAAGAGCCGGACAGACGGCGGCAGCGGACTGGGGCTGTCCATAGCCAAAAGCTTTACCGAGGCCTGCGGCGGCAGCTTCCGTGTGGAGACCGACGCGGATCTGTTTACGGCAGTGGTGAGCTTTGCGGTGACGGAGACGCAGGAAGAAACGTAATAATAGAGTAAGGAAAGTGTGCGGTTTCCTATAAGAGAATATGTCCGACTGGCTGGGACGCAATTAGTTCTGTGTTGATAGAGGTCAGGGCAGAAAGTGATAGATAGGAAACCGCTGTATAAAGAGAGACAGAGGAGACAGTATGCGCATACACGAACAATATCTGGAACAGGCCAGAAAAATTCACTGGGAAAATCCAGTAGTGGACGTCCACTTCGATCTGGCGGCGGAGGTCTACGAACGCCATCTGACCGGGGAGAGCGGCGTGGTGGAACGGCGGTATCTGCCGCGCTTTGAAGAAGCGGGACTGAACATCGTCGTATCATCTATTTTCATCAACAACCGGGATTTACCGGAGCTGGGGCTTCGGAAGGCTCTGGGGCAGATCACAGCCCTGAAGGAGGACGTAGAGCCGGTGGGCGACCGCATCCGGGTGACTGTCAGCCGCGCGGAACTGGAAGAGAACCTGGCCGCAGGCCGGATTTCGATCCTGCTGTCCCTGGAGGGCCTCGATCCTCTGGGAAATGATCTGTCCCTGCTTCGGACCTTCTATGATCTGGGCGTGCGGGGCGCGGGTCTCACCTGGAGCCGCCGGAACGCCTTTGCCACAGGCTGCTGCGCAGCGGGTCAGTTTAAAGAGATCCCGGGTGGTCTGACGGAGCTTGGCAAAGAAGCTGTCTGCAAAATGGAACGGCTTGGCATGTGGCTGGACGTGAGCCACTTAAGTAACGAAGGCTTCCACGACGTGTGCGATCTGGCAGAGCAGCCCTTTATCGCCAGTCACTCAGACGCCTGGGCGGTACATGAGAATTATCGGAATCTGACAGACGATCAGATCCGCGAGATTGCGGGGCGTGGTGGCGTCATCGGGCTGAACGCTTGCGGGTATCTGACCGGCGTGATGCCGGAGAGCGGAAAGGCAGAACGGGAAGGAGCCGCCGGAGCGCCGGAGGCAGGGGGACAGAATGCGGACGCGGCCCTGCTCCGTCTCTGCGAACACGCCGAGCACCTGGTCCGCATCGCGGGTCCGGAGCATGTGGGCTATGGCTTCGACCTCTGCAAAGGACTGGAAGAAACCATCCCGCGCATCCATTTTGAGACAGAAAATTATGACGTACTGGCCCACCACGGCGAGATGGTGAAGCTGACTGCCGCTTTACTGCAGCGGGGCATGGACGAAGCGACAGCAGGGGCGATAGCGGGCGGCAATTTCCTGCGTTACTATCGCCGCATTCTCAAATAAAACAGGCGAAGGAAAATGTTTTACAAAACTATTTACAGAAGCGATAAAAAATATTTCAAAAGTTTGCTGCCATCTTCCATATCTTCCCGTGCAAAGGAAAAACACATCCGCTCCGGATGCCACTGCACCCCGAGAATGGGCAGCCTCTCATGATACAGAGCCTCAACGACGAAATCCGGCCCATACTGGGCCACCCGCAGGCCCTCCCCGACGGCTCCGACAGCCTGGTGATGGGCGCTGTTGACCCGTGGAAAGCTACC